>NZ_FYAV01000047.1:0-232422 GCF_900185745.1 Stappia sp. TSB10GB4
AAGGGTCAGCTTCGACACGTCGATGCCGACGACGTGGGACGGGGCATGTTCCAGAAAGGCCATGGCAGTGGTATCCTGATCGTGCTTCGGATTGTTCGCGGGCGTGGTGTCGGCCAGAGGCCCCATCAACTCTCCAAGCGGGAAAAGGAAGCGGCAGGGACCCTGATGACGACGGGCGAAAGCCCAACCCCGGTCCGGTCGCCTGCCACTGGTCTCCCGGCGGTTCAGGCCGGGAGACCGCCCAAACTCTACCACCTCTTCAGACGAACAACCCCGGAATCACGCTCGATCTCGTCCAGACCGACATGGTCGTCGACCTCCTTGCCGAGCGCACCGATGTTGCCGTGCGCGCCGGGTCGCTGAAGACATCGAGCCTCGTCGCACGCAAGCTCGGGGATACCGCCATGATCATTGTGGGAGCGCCGCAATATCTTGGCCGCTTTGGCGAGCCGGAAAGCATTGATGATCTCGGCCGGCACAATCTCCTGGGATTTGGCTATGTTCGTAAGGTCGATGGCTGGCCGATGAAAACCAACGACGACATTGTCGTTGTTCCGGCAGTCGGCCGCGTGCAGGCCAGTGACGGCGAGGGGCTGCGGCAACTTGCGCTAGGCGGGAGCGGGCTTGCGCGCCTCGCCGCCTTCACCGTGCGCGACGATATTGCCGCCGGTCGTCTCGTTCCGGTGCTCGAACATCTCAACCCGGGAGATCGGGAAACCTTCCACGCCATCCATATCGGCCAGGGCGGACCGCTGCCTTCGCGCATCAGGGCGCTTCTCGATTTCCTTGCCGAATACGGAAAGGTGCGGTGATCGGCGGCTTTCGGCGGTGATTGGGTGACAGACGGCGATGATATCGGGCTCCCGGTGGGCAGACCGCGAGATCTGCCGACCCTTGCGTGCTGGAAGACGAGGGCAGGACGGCATATAAGCGAGCAGCGGGTATTAATTACGGACAGTCCATATGGACCCTCTCAGCGATGTGATAGCTCTGCTCCGGCCGAACACGGCCATCTCCAAGCCCATTACCGGGCGGGGTCACTGGGGCGTTCGCTATGCGGCTTACGACGCTCCAGGCTTCACGATCATTCTGAAAGGCGCATGCTGGATCGCTTTCGAGGGAGAGCAGCCCCTGAAGCTGGAAAAGGGCGCCTTTCTCCTTCTGCCTGCAACCCCGGCCTTCACCTTGAGCAGCCATCCCGCCATCGCCTGTGAGCCGCGCGACCCGATGGACGTGCCCGCCCGCCATGGCGAGCAGGAGGGAGAGGCGGACTTCGAATCGCTGGGCGGCACCTTTCGCATCGAGGCGGCCAACGCTCCGCTCCTGCTCGCCCTGCTGCCGCGGATGATCCATGTCCCACCCTCGGAAGGGCGATCGGTGCGGTTCAGGCGGGTGATCGATCTCATCATGGAGGAATGCAGCGGCGACGAGCCGGGCAAGGACATGATCCTCCGGCGGCTGCTGGAGGTTTTGCTCATCGAAGCCTTGCGCTTGCGCGGTGTCGCGACCGACGATGATCGCGCCGGTCTTCTCAACGGGATGCGCGATCCTGCTCTGGCGCGCGTCCTCGGCGCCATGCACGCCGATGTACGCGCCGACTGGACGGTCGCCGGTCTCGCCCGGATCGCCGGGCAGTCGCGCTCCGCCTTCGCCGCACGCTTCGGCGCGGTCCTCGGCTGCGGCCCGATCGAATATCTCGTCCGCTGGCGGATGGCGCTGGCGAAGGACGCCCTGCTGCGGGGAACCAAGACGCTGGACCGGATCGCCGACGAGATCGGCTACGAGTCCGCCAGCGCCTTCAGCACGGCCTTTCGAAAGCGGCTCGGCTGTCCACCCGGAAAATTTGCTCGGAGCAGCAGTGCCGCTGAACCCGGCTAGGATCGAGAGCGAGCCACGCTGAAGTCTCGATACCAGGCTGCCTCTGCCGATATGGACGATTGGAAAACGATAATGGACTTTTGATTATATATCGTCTCGACCTTTGAAGCTATCACGGAGCCATCCGAAACGAATGGAAGCTCCCATGCAAACGATCCTGATCACCGGCACATCCTCGGGCTATGGCCTTGAAACGGCGAGGTATTTCCTCGACAAGGGCTGGAATGTCATCGCGACCATGCGTCGCCCCGACGCCGCTCTTCTGCCGGTTTCGTCCAACCTGCGCATGCTGCCGCTCGACGTGACGAGTGAAGAGAGCATCGTCGCCGCCATCGAGGCCGCCGGGCCGATCGACGTGCTCGTCAACAATGCCGGCATCGGCGTCGTCGGGGCCTTCGAGGCGACGCCGATGGCGCATATCCGCAAGGTGTTCGACACCAACACGTTCGGTGTCATGGCGATGTGTCAGACCGTCATTCCGCAAATGCGCGAACGCCGATCTGGTGTCATCGTCAATGTGACATCGAGCGTTACGCTGGCTTCCATGCCGCTGGCCGCCGCCTATACCGCCAGCAAGCAGGCGATTGAGGGCTTCACCGGCTCGCTCGCCCATGAGCTTGGCCACTTCGGTGTCCGCGCAAAGCTGGTGGAACCGGGCTATGCTCCGACGACCCGGTTTGCGCACAACACCGATCTGCGGGTCGAGGATCTCATCCCTGCGGCCTATGCCGGTTTCGCGGCACCGATCTTCGAAGCCTTCGCCAAGCCGGCGCAAACGACGAAGGAAACGGATGTCGCAGAGGCCATCTGGGCCGCCGTTCACGACACGTCCGACCGGCTTCAGTTTCCGGGCGGAGCTGACGCTGTCGCCCTTTATCAGGCCCGCCACGGCTGAGGTGTGCTCCGCTCGATCCTGCAGAGTGGGAATATCGGCGGCGCTGCGCCGTTCGCCAGCGCCGCCACAGGTGATCGCGCTGTCGCGGGAAAACGGCGACATTCGGCGGTAGTTCGTTCGCCAGAAGCGCTATTTTGACCGAGATGGCGGAAGAGGTGGGATTCGAACCCACGGTACGGTCTCCCGTACGGCGGTTTTCAAGACCGCTGCCTTAAACCACTCGGCCACTCTTCCGGTGCGCTTCGTTTCGCCCTCGCAGCCCGGCTTGTCAAGCGGCCAGGCGCGGCGCAACAGGGTGGTGGCGAGGCGCGGCGCAACAGGGCGCCGCCAAGGCCGGGGCCGGACTGGCCCGGCACTGCCGTGATCCGCTCCGGTCCAATCCGGGACGATGACCCGACAGGGCCCGCCGGGACAGGGTTCGCTCTTGTGGGAGAGGGTCTTGGGGCAGGAGAGGGTCTTGGGGCAGGAGAGGGGCAGCGGTGGGTGAGGGGCCCTTCAAAAGAAAAGCCGCCGATCCGGAAGGTCGAGGCAGGGACCGGATCGGCGGCTGCGCCGTTGGTTCGGCGTCCGGCGCGGGGGCACGCGCCATGTGTTCGTTGTAGCCGGCGCCCCGATCGGATGGTGTGACCCGCATCACAGATGCGTGCATCGCGAGGGACGGCCTGATCCGCCGGCGAAGCTGCGGCGTAACTCCCGGTATCGATGCGGGTGGGAACCCGCCCCGACGACGTCCGAGGCCCGATCTGGAGACAGCCATGCAGTTTCGCACAGCCGGCGCGTTTCTCGCGCTGATCGCAGGACTTGCCGCCGCCGCAACTCCGGCGCAGGCGCGCCCTCAGCTCAACGAACAGGAGATCCGCAAGACGGTTGCCGGCAAGCGGATCTATCTGAAAGTGCCGCTCGGCGGCGAATTCCCGCTCCACTACCGCACCGATGGCCAGGTCAACGGTTCCGGCGACGCGGTCGGCCTCGGGCGCTTCATGCAGCCCAAGGACCAGGGCCGCTGGTGGGTGCGCGGCAATCGCCTGTGCCAGAAGTGGGAGTCCTGGTACGACGGCAAACAGTTCTGCTTCACCTTGTCGAAGGGCGAGGGCGACACGCTCTACTGGCAGCGCGACGACGGCATGTCGGGCCGCGCCCGAATCGGCCGCTGACACCGACAACTGACACCGGGAGCCGACGCCGGAAGCCTACGCCGGGACGGCTCATCCTGGTGCGAGAGACGCGACAGCCGAGAGCGGAAGGGCCACCGGATGAGGGCCGCCGCCGCCAACCTGCGGCCCTTCCGCAACAGGTCGTGGAAAAATGCTGCCTGCGACAGACGCGCAGGTCGACCCGATCTTCACCTTGCAGTAAGAGACGGCATGGTACACGTGTCGTGATGCGCCATTTGGGGGGCAGCATCGCAACGAGACGGGTCCGACCGACAGGGCACGCAAGGCAGGCGAAAGCGACCGACTCCCCGGACAAAAGTCCTTCAACGGGCGTTGCTTTATCCAACCTTTCGTGATCACTGGCGCAGGTGGCGAGGACCCCGAGCGGTCGACTGCCTGCCAGCGGGATGTCGACCGAAGGAGCGACCCAGCGGACAGAATGTCCTCTGCGGCCGGAACCCCAGGCGAAAACCGCCGGTCAGGTATCGAGTAGGGCGGCAGAATGAATGATGGCAAGGACCCGGCGACAGCACGCCGGCACCTGAGCACCAACCCCAGTTCCGATCGAATCGGCGCGGCGCCGGTTTGCGAACGCCGGTTTTCTCCGCGCGTCCTCGGCATCATGGCGGTCTCTTCCTTGTGTCTCGCCCTTGCCGGCTGCGGCTCCGCCCCGAAGACCCAGAAGGTCAAGTTTCCCGAATCGAAATACGGCGTGGCGGCGAGCCCGCGCGTCGTCTCCGGCAACCAGCCGGTGCCCAAGGGCGGCGGTCGCCAAATGGTCGGCAAACCCTACAAGGTCGCCGGCAAGTGGTATCACCCGAAGGAAGATCCGAACTACACCTCGGTCGGTCTCGCCTCCTGGTACGGGCCGACTTTTCACGGCCGGATGACCGCCAATGGCGAGGTCTTCGACCGCAACGCGCCGACGGCGGCGCATACGACGATGCCGCTTCCTTCCTATGCGCGCGTGACCAATCTCAAGAACGGCCGCTCGATGATCGTCCGGGTCAACGACCGCGGGCCGTTCCATGGCAACCGCACCATCGATCTGTCCGAGAAGGTCGCCAGCATGCTCGACTTCAAGAGCGCGGGCGTGGCCAAGGTGAAGGTCGAATATGTCGGCAGGGCCCGCATGGACGGGCAGGACCAGAGCTTCCTGATGGCCTCCTATCGGGGTCCGGGCGCGGTCGAGCCGGGCGCCACCATGCCGGGCACGATGCTGGCTCAGGCCGATATTCCGGCTGCAAGCCCGACGGTGTCCGCGCCGGCAAGCTCTACTTTGGCAACCTCTACGGTGGCGACGCTCTCCGGCTCGGCGCCGATGCCGCGCAACCGGCCTTATGGTCCGGTTCTTGCCGGCGCCGGCAGCTTCGGCCAGATGGTCACCGCCGCCTTCGACCCGGCGATCGCCTTCGAGGCGGGCGCGCCGACGGTGCAGGTCGCCTCGCTCAGCACCTTCGAGAACGACACTCCGACGGAGGCCGCGCCGGCGGCATCTTCCGCGCCGGTCATGAGCTACGACGGCAACACGCTGCCGGTCGTGCCGGCCGTGGCCAGCGAGCCGGTGCTGGCGCCGGGACCGGCCTATCTCGGCCAGCCCAGCACCTTCGCGCGCGGGTCTGCGATCTCGTCCTATCGCGCCAGCGCCCGGATCGAGGGAGCCTATGCGGCCTTCGACGCGATCGGCCAGGGCCTGTCGCCGCGCGAACTCGCCGCGCGCCAGTCAGACTGAACAACCTCGCGCCGCAGGTAGGCTTGACCCGTCCGAGCCTGTATGTTTTCGCCATGGCGTCGACATCGGGCCGGGACGGGAGAGCGTGACATGACGGCTGCGGTCGCAGTGCGGAAACAGGACGGCGCGGGCGCGCGGCACCACGGCCTTCCGCCCGGGACCGTCGCCGCGCTGCTGGTGCTGCTCCTCGCGCTCGTTACAGGTCTCGGGTTCGGCGGCGCGGCGGCGCAGGCGCAAGCGCAAGCGCAAGCGCAAGACGGAAGCGCGCCCGACACCAGTTCGGCCCTGCTGCTCGACATTACCACCGGCACTCTTTTGGCGAGCCGCAACCCGACGGTGCGCTACCAGCCCGGCTCCACCGCTAAGCTGATGACCGCCGCCGTCGTCTTCGACGCGCTGGCCAGGGGCGAGGTCAGCGAGGACACCGCCTTCACCGTCAGCGAGCATGCCTGGCGCAGCGGCGGCGCGCCGGCCCGCGTCTCCACCATGTTCGCCAAGCTCGGCAGCGCCGTGCCGGTGATCGACCTGCTGCACGGACTGATCATCCAGAACGCCAATGACGCCGCCATCGTGCTGGCGGAAGGACTTGCCGGCAGCGAGGCGGCCTTCGCCACGCGGATGAACGATAAGGCGGCGGAGATCGGCTTGACCGGCAGCAGATTCGCGAATCCGACCGGCTATGAGGCGTCCGATTCCTATGTGACGGCGCGGGACATGGCGCGGCTCGCCGACTATGTGCTGACCCGCCACGGCGACCGCTACGCGCTCTTCAGCGCGCCCGACTTCACCTGGAACGGGATCTTCCAGCGCAACAAGAACCCGCTGATCGGCGCCGTCTCCGGGGTCGACGGGCTGGCCGCCGGCTTCGCGCAAGGAGCGGGCTACAATGCGGTGGCCTCGGCGGAGCGCGGCGGCCGCCGGCTGATCGCTGTCGTGGCCGGCCATCCGGGCGCCGACCGGCGCGAGGAAGCGCTGCGCCGCCTCTTCGACAGCCTGGAGAAGGATTTCGAGGAGGTGGTGCTGTTCTCGCCGGGCGACACCGTGACCGAGGCGCGGGTGTTCGGCGGCTCCATCGGCTCCGTGCCGCTGGTGGTGCGCGAGCCGGTGCAGATCCTGTTGCCGCGCGGCAATCGCCATGTCTATCGGCTGCGGGCGATCTACAAGGGTCCGCTGCCGGCGCCGGTGAGGCGCGGCGAGGAAGTCGGCGAGTTGCGGGTGCTCAAGGACAGCGACATCGTCTATCGCGCGCCGTTGCTGACCGGCGCCGAGGCGGGCGAGGGAACCCTTACCAGCCGCGCCGCCGATGCGGTCAAGGAAACCCTGTTTGGATGGTGGCTGAATGAGTGACACGGCAATCGCCGCCGGCCGAGGCCATTTCGTCACCTTCGAGGGCGGCGAGGGGGCCGGCAAATCGACCCAGATCGAGCGGTTGCGCAAGCGGCTGCACGGCGCGGGCGTCGATGTGGTGGTGACGCGCGAGCCGGGCGGATCGCCAGGTGCGGAGACCATCCGCCGGCTGCTGCTCGGCGGCCGCATCAAGGAACTCGGGCCGGAAATGGAGGCGATGATGTTTGCCGCCGCACGGGCCGATCATGTCGACACGACGATCGAGCCGGCGCTGAGGCGCGGCGACTGGGTGCTGTGCGACCGCTTCGCCGACTCCACCCGCGTCTATCAGGGGGAGGCGGGCGTCGATACGGCCTTTCTCGACCGGTTGGAGGCGCTGGCGGTGGCCGGTTGCCGGCCTGACCTGACCGTGCTTATCGATGTGCCGGCGGATGTCGGCATCGCCCGGGTGGCGGCGCGCAGTTCCACGGGGAGCGCGCCGCAGCCGGACCGGTTCGAGACGGAGGGAGAAAACGTGCAGGACCGGCGCCGACGGATGTTCCTGGAGCTTGCCGCCAGCCAGCCGGAGCGCTTCCTTGTGGTCGATGGCATGCAGACGCCGGATGCGGTGGAGCAGGAGATCTGGCGGGCGGTTTCCGCGCGCCTGCTGCAGGCGGAGGAGGAGGCGTGGCGATGAGCGAACTCGATCCGCTGCTGACGGAAGCCGATGCCATCGAGGATGTGCCGCTGCCGCGCGAGCGGGCCAGCCTGATCGGCCATCGCGAAGCGGAGGAGGAACTGCTGGCCGCCTATCGCTCGCGGCGCATGCACCATGCCTGGATCCTCGCCGGCCCGAAGGGCATCGGCAAGGCGACGCTGGCATTTCGCTTCGCCCGCTTCGCGCTCGCCCATCCCGACCCGGCCTCCGCGGCGGTGGCCGAGGCGACCGATTGCGCGCTGCCGGCCGGCCATCCGGACTTCCGCAAGGTCGCGGCCGGCGCCCATCCGGGCCTTCTGCATCTGCGCCGCCCCTATGACCCCAAGCGCAAGGCGAAGGACAAGATCAAGCAGGACCTGACGGTGGACGAGATCCGCCGGACGGTGCCGTTCTTCGGGTCGACCGGCGCGGAAGGCTCCTGGCGGATCTGTATCGTCGATGCCGCCGACGACATGAATGTCAATGCGGCCAATGCCTTGTTGAAGGTTCTTGAAGAGCCGCCTAAACGTTCGCTGTTTCTCGTGCTCTCCCATGCGCCGGGCCGGCTGCTGCCGACGATCCGCTCACGCTGCCGCATGCTCCACCTGCGGGGACTGTCGCGCGAGGAGGTGCTGGCAGGGCTCGGAGATCTCGGCGTGGCCGATCCGGCCGACCGGGTGGCGGCGAGGGCGGCCGAGCTGGCGCAGGGAAGCCTGCGCAAGGCGATCAAGCTCGCCGCCGGCGATGCCATCGAGCTTGCCGACAGTTTCGCCGGCCTGATGGCGGGGCTGCCGCGCCTGGATGCGGCGGCGGCGCATGAGCTTGCCGATCAGGTGTCGCGCAGCGGCGCCGACGATGCCTGGAGCCTGTTCCAGGATCTCGTCGCCGATCACCTGCACGCCCGGCTGGGCGCGGCGGGGGCGGGCGATCTGCACCGCCTTGTCAGGGTGAGCGAGGTATGGGAAAAGACCAGCCGCGCCGCGCGCGAGGCGGATGCCTACAATCTCGACAGGAAGCAGATCGCGCTCAACACCCTGCGCGATCTTGCCGAAACCGCGCGGGCTTGACGCCGGCCGCCTCGCACTCGACTTCTGGAGCGCCCATCCGGGCCACCCACCCGCAATCCGGACCCTCTGACAGGCCATGACCGATCGATCGCCCTTCTTCGTCACCACTGCCATCTCGTATCCCAACGGCGCGCCGCATATCGGCCACGCCTACGAGAGCATGGCGACGGACGCCATCGCGCGCTTCCAGCGCCTCGATGGTCGCGACGTGTTCTTCCTCACCGGCACCGACGAGCACGGCCAGAAGATGCTGCAGACCGCGCGTGCGGAAGGCATCCCGGTCCAGGACCTGGCGGAGCGCAACGCCACCCGTTTCCGCGACATGGCGGCGGCGCTCGGCTGTTCCAACGACGACTTCATCCGCACCACCGAGCCGCGCCACCACGAGGCGAGCCGCGAGATCTGGCGCCGGATGGCGGCCAGCGGCGACATCTACAAGGACAGCTATTCCGGCTGGTACTCGGTGCGGGACGAGGCCTATTACCAGGAAAACGAGACGGAACTGCGCGCCGATGGCGTGCGCTACGGCCCGCAGGGCTCGCCGGTGGAATGGGTGGAGGAGGAGAGCTATTTCTTCCGCCTGTCGGCCTATCAGGACCGGCTGCTCGCCCACTATGAGGCCAATCCGGACTTCATCGGCCCGGACGAGCGCCGCAACGAGGTGGTGAGCTTCGTCAGCCGCGGCCTGAAGGACCTGTCGATCTCGCGCACCACCTTCGACTGGGGCGTGCGCGTGCCGGACGATGAGCGGCATGTGATGTATGTGTGGGTCGACGCGCTGACCAACTACATCACCGGCGCCGGCTTCCCGGACGAGAGCAACCCGCGCTGGCGCTACTGGCCGGCGGACCTGCACGTCATCGGCAAGGATATCGTGCGCTTCCACGCGGTCTACTGGCCGGCCTTCCTGATGTCGGCGGGGATCGAATTGCCGAAGCGGGTCTTCGCCCATGGCTTCCTGTTCAACAAGGGCGAGAAGATGTCGAAGTCGGTCGGCAACGTCATCGACCCCTTCGCCTTGATCGACCATTACGGCCTCGACCAGGTGCGCTACTTCTTCCTGCGCGAGGTGCCCTTCGGCCAGGACGGCAACTACAGCCACGAGGCCATCGTCAACCGCATCAATGCCGACCTTGCCAACGACCTCGGCAACCTGGCGCAGCGCTCGCTGTCGATGATCGGCAAGAACTGCGAGGGCCGCCTGCCGGAGCCGGGCGCCTTCACGGCCGAGGACGAGGCGATTGTCGGCCAGGCCGATGCGATGCTGGCGGGTGCGCGCGAGGCGATGTCGCGCCAGGCGATCCATCAGGCGCTGTCGGTGGTGTGGGCCTGCGTCGCCGAGGCCAACCGCTATTTCGCCGCGCAGGAGCCCTGGGCGCTGAAGAAGAGCGACCCGGCGCGCATGGCGACGGTGCTCTATGTCACCGCCGAGGTGATCCGCCAGATCGCGATCCTGGCGCAGCCCGTCATCCCGACGAGCGCGGGCAAGCTGCTCGACCTTTTGGCGGTCCCGGCGGATGCACGCGCTTTTGACCGGCTGGGAGCGGGCGGGCGGCTTGCCGCCGGCGCGGAGCTGCCCAAGCCCGAGGGCGTCTTCCCGCGTTATGTCGAGGCCGAGGCGCCGGCCGGCGGGGCGGCATGATGCTGGTCGACAGCCATTGCCATCTGGACTTTCCCGACTTCGACGCCGAGCGCGATGCGATCATCGCCCGCGCCGGCGAGGCCGGGGTCGGCCTGATGGTGACGATCTCGACGCGGGTCGCCCGGTTCGACACGATCCGGGCGCTTGCCGAGCGCTACGACACCGTCTTCTGCTCGGTCGGCACCCATCCGCACAATGCGGGGGAGGAGGCCGAGATGCTGGTCACCACCGACGATCTGGTGCGCCTGTCGGCGCTTGAGAAGGTGGTGGCGATCGGCGAGGTCGGGCTCGACTATTTCTACGACAAGGCGCCGCGCGAGGCGCAGGCGGCGGGCCTGCGCCGCCACATCGCCGCCGCGCGCCAGACCGGTCTGCCGCTGGTCATTCATTCGCGCGATGCCGACGAGGACATGGCCGCGATCCTGCGGGACGAGACGGAGAAGGGGGCCTTTCCGGCCCTGCTGCACTGCTTCACTTCGGGTCGCGACCTTGCCCTGACCGGTATCGAGCTGGGGCTCTATGTGTCGTTTTCCGGCATCCTGACCTTCAAGCGCTCCGAGGAACTGCGCGCGATCGCCGCCGAGCTGCCGGCCGACCGGCTCTTGGTGGAAACGGATGCGCCCTATCTTGCGCCGCAGCCCTGGCGCGGCAAGCGCAACGAGCCGGCCTATGTCGCCCATACCAACAAGGTGCTGGCGGAAACGCGCGGCGTCAGCGAGACGGAGATGGCCCGCCAGACCACGGAGAACTTCTTCCGCCTGTTTTCGCGGGTGCCGCGCCACCTGCTGCCGGAAAGCTGAGACCGATGGCCGGCGGCGGCAGGCTCGACTTCACCATCCTCGGCTGCGGCTCCTCGGCCGGGGTGCCGCGCGTCGGCAATATCTGGGGCGACTGCGACCCGAACGAGCCGCGCAACCGGCGCATGCGCTGCGCGCTGCTGGTCGAGCGCAAGGGGCCGGACGGTACCACCCGCGTGCTGGTCGATGCCGGGCCGGACCTGCGCCAGCAATTGCTGGACGCCCGCGTCGCCGATCTCGACGCAGTGCTGCTGACCCATTCCCATGCCGACCACCTGCACGGCATCGACGACCTGCGGCCGCTGGCGATCACTCATCGCAAGCTGATCCCGGTCTATATGGATGCCTTTACCTCGCGCCGCGCCCATGACCTGTTCTACTACGGTTTCGCCACGCCGCCGGGGTCGAGCTATCCGCCGATCCTGCGCGACATGCGCATCGTGGACGGCGAGGCGGGGGTGATCGACGGGGCGGGCGGGCCAATCCCGTTCCTGCCGCTGGAAGTGCCGCACGGCGATATTCCCGCGCTCGGATTCAGGTTTGGAAACGTCGCGTATCTCCCTGATGCGAAAGATATTCCACCGAGCGTTCAACCCGGGTTCTCGGGGCTCGACACCTGGGTGATCGACGCGCTGCGCCGCACGCCGCACCCTTCGCATTTCTCCCTGTCGGAAGCGCTCGACTGGATCTCGCGCCTGCAACCGCGCAAGGCGATCCTGACCAACATGCATGTCGATCTCGACTACCGCACGCTGGAAGCGGAACTGCCCGAGGGCGTGGTCCCGGCCTATGACGGCCTGCGGTTTTCGGCCAGCCTCGACGCCGCGCCATGACGCGCGCCGCCCGTCCGCCGACCGAGGAGCGGCTGATGAAGGCGGCGCTCCACTATCTCGACCGCTACGGCTCCAGCCGCGAGAACCTGAGACGGGTGATCGAGCGCAAGGTGATGCGCGCGGCCCGCGAGCTCGACCTCGATCCGGCCGGGTTCAGCGACATGATCGAGGCGGTTGTGGCCCGCTGCGCCGCATCGGGCCTGGTCGACGACCGGCTGTTTGCGGAGGCGCGGATCGCCTCCGAACGCCGCAAGGGCCGCTCGGCCCGGCGGATCGGCGCGGTGCTGGCCGCCAAGGGTATCGAGCAGGAACTGGCCGAACAGCTCATCGCGAAAGAGGAAAGCGACGACCTTGCGGCGGCCTGCATTGCCGCGCGCAAGCGGCGCTTCGGTCCCTGGCGGCGGGGCGACGGGGACCCTGATCGGCTGCGCAAGGAGATGGCGGCGCTGTGCCGGCAGGGATTTTCGCTGGCGGTCGCGCGCAGGGTCGTGGAGGCGGGGGATGCCGCCGAGTTGCAAGAGGAGCAGGGGTAGAGCCCGGCAACAGGCGAGGGAAGGGGGCTGCCCCCTCCTCTGTCCAGCCGTGTCAGCCCTGCCCGCAAGCCCGCAGCAGGCTGCCGATCGCCCTGGACGAGCCTTTCAGCGTGACATTGCGCAGATGCTCCAGCGAGCCGCCGAGATGCAAATCCATCCCGCTCCCCCGCATCATCGCCGCGAAGAGCGGCTCATCCGGCGCGAAGGTCGGGGACTGCAGCACGCGTGCTGTTTCCTCGATCACGAAGGCAACCGGCGTCGGCTGGCCACGGTCGACCTCGATGTCGATCTCGATCCGCCCCTGAGGCTTTGCAAGGTCGCGAGCATGCTCGCTGACCAAGCCGCCGTCCTCCCACAGCCATGTCGGTCCGTATTCGATGCGCAGCGCACCGCCGTCACAGACAAGGCGCAGGCTGTCGCCATCGGTGGTCGCCAGCATGGCGGAGGGCGAGGGGGACGCGGTGAAGAACCAGCGATCGCGCGGTTCTTCCTCCAGCGCAACGACCGCGCTGCCGGGCAGCGCATAGCGCCGGAAACAGGTCTCGGCACCGGCACGCCCGCAGGAGCCACCGTGCAGCACGGCGAGAAAGCTGCCCTGCGAGGGGCGATCGAAGCGCAGTTCGTAAGCGAGAAACTCGCCGACCATCTCCGGCGCGCCGCCGGAACGGCCGAGATAGATCTTCTGGGTGCACCCAGCCGAACCGCAGAACATCATCCGGCTGCCGTCGCAGGAGAGCCGCCCGTAATCGACCAGAATGTCGGGCAGGGCATTGCCGTCGACATCGACCGAGGTCGCGAAGCCGTCGAGAAACTCCAGCAGCGGGCCGCAGGTCTGCGCGAGCTCGGCGCGCTCCCTCTCCAGGACCGCGCCGATATCTGCGTCGATCTCCGTGCGGGCGGTGGCAGCTCCAAGAGACAGGGCAAGCGACAGGAGGATGACGGACAGGGCATGCGCTGGCCGCGCGAAAAACCTCTCAAACGGCAAAGGCATGAACGAACCTCCAAGCATGACGACCCAGGGTAGCCGCACCCGGCAATCCGGAACAAGATCGCCGGCCGGTGCTATCCGTCCTGCGGGCCGCCGAGAATGTCCTCGCCAAAGACCGCGATGCGACCGCGCCCCAGCGCCTTTGCCCGGTAGAGGGCCTTGTCCGCCCGCCACATATGGTCGTCCGCCCCATGCGTTCCGCTGGTGATCAAGGCAACGCCGACGCTGATGCCGATGACGATGCTCTGACCGTGGACGTCATAGGGCGCGCAAACGGCGGCGATCAGCCGTTCCGCCAGGGTTCTGGCTGCCGCCGGCTGCGCCGCGCCGTGCTGCAGGATGGCGAATTCGTCGCCACCGATCCGCGCCACCAGATCGACCTCGCGCACGCAGCCGGAAAGCCGTCTGGCCACCTGCCGCAGCACTTCGTCGCCGGCCGGATGCCCGAGCGTATCGTTGACCTGCTTGAAGAGATCGAGGTCGAGCGCGAGGAGGGCGCTGGTCACCCCGCGCCCGGCGGCGGCCGCCGCCAATTGCAGCCGCTCGTGCAGCAGCACCCGATTGCCGAGCCCGGTCAAGGCGTCATGGGTCGCCATATGGGCAATCTTCGCCTCGTCCTGCTTGCGCGCGTCGATATCCTCAAGCACGCCTGCCCACTCGATCACCTGACCGGCGTCGTCGAGCACCGGGCCGCCGCGATCTCGGACCCACAGCCAACGGCCATTGGCGACGCGCAGGCGGAACTCGATGTCGAAGTAGTCGAGCCTGCCCTCTTTCTTCTGGCCGATAGCCGTCATCACCCGGTCCCGATCGTCCGGGTGAACCTGGTCGATCCAGGCGGTTCCCAGCGCCTCGCTGTCCGCCCTTCCTGTCAGCGTCTCCCATCCTTCCAGCGACAGGAGATCGCCGGCCTTCGACCAGCGCCAGAACACCAGCGCACCGGCGTTTGCGGCGGTGCGCAGACGGCGTTCGAGCGTGCGGCGGGCCGCTTCCGCCGCCTCGAAGCTGACGCGCGCGACCTCGAACTCGCGGATCGTCGATTGCGGCAGGGCCTCAGGAGGCGTATCGCCTCGGCCCTCGCTTCTGGCGATCGCCAGGCTGCGTGCGGCAAGAGCCTGAACGGGTCGCCGGATCATCTGTCCGATATGGATCGCGACGACGGTCGCCAGAACGGTCGCCAGCACGGAGCCGAGCAGCAGACCCACCAGTGGGGTATGCCAGCGCGCGTTGAACACCTCCAGCGGTTCGGCGACCACGGCAGTCCAGCCGGGCGTCATCTCGATGCGCTGAAAGACCATGACGGTGCTCTGGCCCTCGGTCGTCATCGCTTCGAAAGAGCCGCTGCTGCCGGAAATGGCCTGCAGCTTGTCCCAATCCGGAGCCTTGAGGCCAACGGCATTTTCCGCGTCACGGGAGCGGGCAAGGATCCGGCCATTGCCATCCGCGACCGCGATCAGAATGCCGCTCACCCGCTCGCGGCCATATTGGAGAGTGCGAATAAGCTGCGAGGGCGAGAGCGACAGGACAAACACGCGTTCGCGCTCGCCGCTCTCCGCTGCCGACGGTATCGCCAGATGGATCCGGTGGTCGGACAATCTGGAGCCGAGCACGAGGTTGGAAACGACCGGAGCCTGGCGGTCGAAGGACAGGCGCGCGATGGCCAGAACCTGCTCCGAGGCGGAAGCCATCGGGCGCCGGCCCTCGAACTCGATGATCTGGACTTCGCCGGTGAGACCGATGCCCGCATAGGGGCTGGCCTGAAGCCTCAGGCGATCACTGCGGTCGTCCGGCGTCCAAAGCGTTGCGAAGGTGCTGAGGACCGTGAAACGACTCTCCAGTTCCGCCTCGATTGCGCTGCGAATGGTGAGCGCGGTCTCGGCGAGACGCGCGGTTGCCGTATCCCTGTAGGCCTCGCCGGTCCGCCATGCGGCATATCCCGAGATCACGAGAATGGGGATCAGACACACCAGCATCAACACGATGAGATAGGTGTTGATGCCTGCACGCCCAGGCATGTCCTGCTTGTTCAATGCCAACGGATCAGACCCCGCGAAACCCGCTCGTTTCGAAGATACATAACTACAACTGCACATGGATGTCTCGGCAGTTGCGGGGATCGCGGCGAATTAATTCACGCAGCGTTTTCCTGTGCCGGGGGGATCGGCTCGCACGGCGCGCCATGCCTTACCGGCATCAATAAAAAATATTCCATAATATATCTTATGCGAATTAGCGATGTGATGGTCGGGATCGGGCCAAAGGCCGCCTCGCGCTCCCCCGGCTCGGCGCTGTCTGGCTGTTGCGAGCCGATATTGCCGTGCCGACGAACCGCCTGGGCAATCTGCCGGCCATGACACTGCCCGATCAGCAGCGGCGCTCAGGCCGAGGCTCCTTCTTCAAGTCGCCGGTACATGTAGGTCGTGGCGTGCCGCGCCCGTCCGTCCGGGTCGAAGGCATAGTCCGGGATGGTGCCGGCGATCTCGAACCCGACGGAGGCATAGAGAGGCTCGGCGACGTCGCCGGTGCGCGTGTCGAGCGTCACCAGCGTCTTGCCGAGCGCGCGCGCATGCTCCAGAACACGGGTCATCAGCGCGCGGCCGGTGCCGAGGCGTCGTGCCTGCGGATGGACGATCATCTTGGCGATCTCGCAGCGATGCGGCTGATTGGGCGGCATGGCCGTGAGAAGCTGCACGGTCCCGATAAGGGCGCCGTCGCGCCGCGCACCGAAAACCGTCCGGCGCCCGGCCTCTACTTCCGGACGCACAGTCTCCAGCCAGAACCGGGCGGCCTCGTGCGCGGACACGGGCGCCATGAAGCTGATGGCTGCGCCGTCGGCGACACTGTCGATGAGGATGCGGGAGAGCGCGGCACTATTTGCTTCGATGGCGGGGCCATCGAGTTCGAGGATCTGCGTTTCCATATGGGGAGCCCTCAGGCCAGCGCGATCAGGTAGCGCGCGGAGTGTTTGCCAGTTTCGAAGCTTGACGCTCCGAACAGCCGATAGCGCAGGCAGTCGCCCGGCCGCAGCTCGTACCGCTCATCGTCGACGGTGAGCGTCAGCGCTCCGTCCAGCAGGACAAGGTGGTGTTCGTGCCCTGCAACAGCCGGTCGTTCATAGGAGATGCGCTGGTTGGGCGTGATCTCGCATTCGATCATTTCCAGCTTCAGGCCGCTGGCGGGCGGCGACACCGACCGGCGGACGAAACCGCCGCCCGGATCCGACCAGGTGCCCTGCTCCGCGCGGCGAAGCAGCGGCGGAAACTCCGGCTCCAGCGGGGCCAGAAGCTGGGACAGCGGCAGGCCGAAGGCCGATGCCAGACGTCCGAGCGTCTCCGCCGTTGGGCTGACGTCCGCGTTCTCGATGCGGGAGAGTGTCGCCCTGCTGACCCCACTGCTGTCCGCAAGGTCCTGAAGCGTCAGGCCCCTCTCCGTTCTCAGCGACCGGAGATGGTCGGCCAGGGCTTGGTTCTGTCGTTCGTTTCCGTCCATATTCGGGAATATATCCCAAATATGGACGAAGTCAATGGTTCCTGTTCGGCTGCGGGAAGGGCCTCCAGTCTCACGCCTCCCTGCCCTGTGCCTCGTCCCGTTCCAGAGCGCCCCTAATCTCCCGTGCAACCTCGGCCAGTTCCGCAGGCGGCGGGCTCGGGATCGCGGCGAAACTCAGCTTCTCCTCGCGGATGTAACGGCGCGAGGTGATGTCGGTTCCCTCCACCATCGGCACCAGATGCGCGTGGGCATGGGCGATGTCGCCGCCGGAAAACAGGAACGCCACGCGCGGAACGCCATAGAGCCGCTTCTGTACGCGGGCGATCTTCTGGCCGAGCGCGAGAATGTCGGCGGCGAGGTCTTCCGGCAGCATCTCGAAATAATCGTGGTGGGCACGCGGGATGATCTGCACATGGCCGCGGCGGATCGGCCCGATGTCGAGGAAGGCAAGCAGGCGGTCGTCTTCGTGGATGACATGCGGGCGGATATCGCCGCGCGCGAACTTGCAGAACAGGCATTCCGATGTCTTGTGAGTCATGTGGTCCACCGCCCTCCCGCCAACCCCAATTCCAAGGCGCATTCTATCGACGCGGAGCGCTGGCGCAGCAAGGCACTTGTGCCTGCAAACGAAAAGGGCCGGAGGATTGCGCCCCCGGCCCTCACCTTTCGCACAAGGCGAAACGCAGTGCAGCCTTACTGCGGCAACTGGTCGTCCAGACCCTTGACGTACCAGTTCATGCCGAGCAGGACGCCGTCATCGAGGATGATGCCGTCGCCGACAGCCTCGCTGCCGTCCTGCTTGTAGATCGGGCCGGTGAAGGGATGGAACTCGCCCGAGCGGATCTTCTCGGCCATCTCGGCCGCATCCTTGGCGACATCCTCCGGCACGTTGGTGTAGGGCGCCATCACGACCATGTCGGCGGCAAAACCGCCCCAGACATCCTCGCTCGTCCAGGTGCCGTCGAGCACGGCCTGGACGCGGCGGATGTAATAGGCGCTCCAGTCGTCGACGATGGCGGTGAGCTGGGCCTTCGGCGCGAAGGCGATCATGTCGGACGCCTGGCCGAAGCCGATCGCGCCGCGCTCCTCGGCCACCTGCAGCGGTGCCGGGCTGTCGGTGTGCTGGGCAATGACGTCCGCGCCCTGGTCGAGCAGCGCCTTGGCGGCATCCGCCTCCTTGCCCGGATCATACCAGGTGTTGACCCAGACGACCTTGATCTTGAAGTCCGGGTTCACCGACTGCGCGCCGAGCATGAAGGAGTTGATGCCGCGCACCACTTCCGGGATCGGGAAGGAGGCGATGTAGCCGGCAGTGCCGGTCTTCGACATCTTCGCCGCCATCTGGCCGATCACGTAACGGCCTTCATAGAAGCGGGCCGAATAGGTGGAGACGTTGTCGGCGCGCTTGTAGCCGGTGGCGTGCTCGAACTTCACATCCGGGAACTTCTGGGCGACCTTCAGCGTCGGGTTCATGAAGCCGAAGGACGTGGTGAAGATGAGCCCTGCCCCGTCGCGCGCCAGGCGCTCGATGGCGCGCTCCGCATCCGGACCTTCCGAAACGTTCTCGATATAGACGGTCTCGACCTTGTCGCCGAACTCCTTCTCGATGGCGAGACGGCCCTGGTTGTGCTGGTAGGACCAGCCATGATCACCGATCGGGCCGACATAGATGAAACCGATCTTCAGCTTGTCGGCCGCCTCGGCACCGATCACGCCGAAGCCGAGCAGCGCGGCCGCCGCCAACCCCAGTATCTTCTTCATTTCCTGCTCCTGTCCCCTGTTTCAGCCCCGCCGGACGTTTGCCGGCTGTCAATATGGCAGGCGGCGGATGGGGCTGCCCCGTCCCGCGCCCGCTGTTCAGCGCATCACCGGTCCGGCACGAACGGCCTGCCGAGGCAGGCCGGCGTGTTGATACGGGTCAGGATACGGTTTCGCGAGATGATCACAAGCACGGCAATCGTCGCAGCATAGGGCAGAGCCGAGAGGAACTGCGAGGGAATGCCGAACCCGTGCGCCTGCGCATGAAACTGCATGATTCCGACCGCGCCGAACAGATAGGCGCCGGCCAGCAGCCGCAACGGCCGCCAGGTGGCGAAAACGACGAGCGCCAGCGCGATCCAGCCGCGCCCGGCTGTCATGCCCTCGATCCATTGCGGCGTGTAGGCCAGCGACAGATAGCCGCCGGCAAGCCCGGCACAGGCGCCGCCAAACAGCACCGCGAGGTAGCGCACCTTGCGCACCGAGACCCCGAGCGCATGGGCCGAGCCGTGGTTGTCGCCGACCGCGCGGATGACCAACCCCACCCGGGTGTGAAACAGCACATAGGTGACGGCGGCGACCAGCGCCAAGGATATGTAGACCAAGAGGTCCTGACCGAACAGGATCCGCCCGACCACCGGCAGATCGCTCAGCACCGGTATGTTGATCGCCTGCAGCCGGACGCCCGGCCGGCCGACAAAGGCCTCGCCGATCATTCCGGCAAGACCGAGGCCGAGCAGCGTCAGCGCCAGACCCGTCGCCACCTGATTGGCAACGAGGTGGATCGTCAGGAAGCCGAACAGGAGGGCCAGCGTCATGCCGGCAAGCATCGCGCACAGGGCACCGGCATAGGGAGAGCCGGTCGCCTGGGCGGCGGCAAAGCCCATCACCGCGCCGAGGATCATCATGCCCTCGACGCCGAGGTTGAGGACACCCGAGCGCTCCACCACCAGCTCGCCGATGGCGGCCAGCAGCAGCGGCGTCGCGGCGGTGATGACGGTCAGGAGGATGGCTTCGAACATGCCCATGTCAGGCCCCCTTCCCCGTCGCCGCCGGCCCGCCGAGCCGGATGCGGTAGAGTATCAGCGTGTCGCAGGCCAGCACGTAGAACAGCAGCATCCCCTGGAACACGCGGGTGGTCTTGTCGGAGATGCCGAGCGCCACCTGGGCCGCCTCGCCGCCGAGATAGGACAGCGCCAGCAGCAGCCCCGAGAACAGGATGCCGATCGGGTTCAGCCGTCCGAGAAAGGCCACGATGATCGCCGTGAAGCCGTAACCGGGGGAAATCACCGGTGTGAGCTGGTTGATCGAGCCCGACACTTCGCTGATGCCGGCAAGACCGGCAAGGCCGCCCGCCAGCAGGAAGGCGAACCATACCATCCGGTTCTGCGAGAACCCGGCGAAGCGCCCTGCCCTCGGCGCCTGACCGAGGACGCGGATCTCGAAGCCCTTTCGCGTCTTCATCAGCACCACGGCAAGGGCCGCCACCGCGATCAGCGCGAAGATGGCGCCGACATGCATGCGCCCGTCGGCCAGCGCCGGCAGGGTCGCCGCAGCGGTGAACATACGGCTTTCGGGAAAGTTGAAACCGGCCGGATCGCGCCAAGGGCCGCGCACCAGCCAGTCGAGCAGAAGCTGCGCGATATAGACCAGCATCAGGCTGGTCAAGATCTCGTTGGTGCCGAAGCGCACCTTGAGAAAGGCCGGGATCGCGGCCCAGGCCATGCCGCCGGCGACGCCCATCAGCAGCATCAGGGGCAGGGTCAGCGGGCTTTCGAAGCCTGCGAACAGGATCGGCAGGATCGAACCGGCGAGAGCTCCCGCCGTGAACTGCCCCTCGCCGCCGATGTTCCAGGTGTTGGAGAGGTAGCAGACGGCAAGGCCGACACCGATGAGGATCAGCGGCGTCGCCTTGACCACCAGTTCCTGCAGCGACCAGGACGCGGTCAGCGGATCGATGAAGAAGACATAGAGGGCGCGCGCCGGATTCTGCCCCAGCGCTGCGAACAATATCGCGCCGCTGACCAGCGTCAGGGCGAGTGCGATCACCGGCGACAGCAGCGCCATCGCTGCCGAATGCTCGGCGCGCTTTTCCAGCTCAAGCCGCATGGGTCGCGCCTCCCTGCCGGTCTTCCATCCCGCCCATCAGCAGGCCGATGCGCTCGCGCGTCATGGTCTCCGCCGGCTCCGCCTCCGACAGGTGGCCGCGCGAAATGACGGCGATCCGGTCGGCGATCTCGAAGATCTCGTCGAGATCCTGGCTGATCACCAGCACCGCCGAGCCCTGCCGGCTGAGATCGATCAGTTCCTGGCGGATCAGTGCCGCCGCGCCGGCATCAACCCCCCAGGTCGGCTGGTTCACCACCAGCACGCCGGGTTGCCGGTCGAGCTCGCGGCCGATGACGAATTTCTGCAAGTTGCCGCCGGAGAGTGCCCGCGCCTCGGCATCGTCATGCGACATGCGCACGTCGAAATTGTTCTTGATGCGCTTTTCAAGCTCCCCGGCCCTGTCCGTATCGACGAAGCCGCCGCGCACGAGGCCGTCGCCGGTGGAATGGCGCGTCAGGACGATGTTTTCCGACAGCCGCAAACCCGGCACGGCGCCGTGCCCGAGCCGCTCTTCCGGCACGAAGGCGGCTCCCGCCCGCCGACGCGCGGTGATGCCGCTGCGGCCGGCCGCCTGGCCGTCGATCTGGACGCTGTGGGAGGACGACAGCCGCTCCCCGGAGACGAGATCGAAGAGTTCGCCCTGCCCATTGCCGGCGATTCCGGCAATCGCCACCACCTCGCCGCCGCGGACCTGCAGGTCGACAGTGTCGATGGCAACGGAGAACGGCCCATCCGCCGGCGCGGAAAGCCCCCGCAGCTCCAGCCGCACGGCACCTGCATCCGGGCGGGGGCCGCGCTTCAGGTCATGCACCGCGCTACCCACCATCATCCGGGCCAGGGAGGCGGCGGTCTCCCGTGCCGGGTCGCATTCGGAGATGACCTTGCCGTGCCGCATCACGGTGGCGTGGTGGCAGATCCGCTTCACCTCTTCCAGGCGGTGCGAGATGTAGAGGATCGCGCAGCCTTCAAGGGTCAGGCGCTCCAGCGTCAGGAACAACTGGTCGGCCTCCTGCGGCGTCAGCACCGAGGTCGGCTCGTCCATGATGATCAGTTGCGGTTCCTGCAGCAGGCAGCGGACGATCTCGATGCGCTGACGGATGCCGACGGGCAGGTCGGCGACGATCGCCTGCGGGTCGAGCGTCAACCCGTAGTCGTGCGAGACCTCGCGGATGCGCGCCGACAAGTCGCGCATCGCCGTGCCTCGCGGCAGCGCCAGCGCGATGTTCTCCGCCACCGTCAGCGCCTCGAACAGGGAGAAGTGCTGAAACACCATGCCGATGCCCAGCTTGCGGGCCTCGGCCGGAGAGGCGATGGTCACCTCCCGTCCCTGCCAGTGCAGCGTGCCGCCATTGGGCTCCAACGCGCCATAGAGGATCTTGACCAGCGTCGACTTGCCGGCGCCGTTCTCGCCGAGCAGGGCGTGGATCTCGCCGGCACGCAGGGCGATCGAGACGTCGTCATTGGCAAGGATGTCGCCGAAGCGCTTGGTGATGCCGCGCGCCTCGAGCAGGATGTCGCCCTGCCGGTCACGGCCGATCGCCGGCGGGTCTGTCGGTGTCGTGGCTGTCATCGCTCCCCCCGGCGCCTTATCATACGAGCCTCATTCCCCCTGCAAGCCTGCCGCCGTGTTTGTTGTGGAAAGCTCCCGCCTGCTCCCGGCGCAGCATCAGTTCGGCCGCGACAGAGACGGCGATGGCGGCCGGCTCCTTCGAGACGATCCCCGGAATGCCGATGGGGCAGCGGAAGCGACCGAGCGCCTCCGCGCCGTGGCCGGCCGCCCGCAGCCGCGAGACCATGCGCGCCGCCTTGGTGGCGCTGCCGATCATGCCGACGCCGCCGATGCCGGGCGCCCGCAGCGCCGCGTCGGCGATCGCAAGATCAAGCGCGTGGTCATGGGTCATGATCAGGACTTCGGCCGGCACCGCGCCCGCTTGCGCGACCTCGCGAAAGATCGATGGCGGATCGGCGACATGGCGCGCCTCGACGCTGCGCGGTGCGTGCGCGGGGAAGGCGTTGGCGCGGCTGTCGACCCAGGTGATGCGGAACGGCAGGCTGGCCAGCGCCAGCACGATCGCCCGCCCGACATGGCCGGCACCGAACAGCATCAGCCGGGTCTCTCCCGCGGTGAACCGCTCCTCCAGCAGCCCTGCCGACAGCGCCAGCGGCGCGTCGACCGTGTCTTCGCCGGCGACGATCTCGCGCGGGGCTACCTCCCCTTGCGCGCCGATGGCAGCCCGTGTCGCGAAGCCGCCGCGTTCGGCGAGTTCGGCAAGGCATCGGGCCTCGTCGAGCCGGGCGAGCGAAAAGCTCTCCACCGCCAGCGTCACCCGGCCGCCGCAGCACTGGCCGAGATCGGGCCCCAGCGTGAAGGTGCGCAGCTTCAACAGGTCGGTCGAGCTCTCGTCGCCGGCCTGCGCGGCTGCGATGGCGATGGCCTCGTATTCCAGCGTGCCGCCGCCGATGGTGCCATGGAAGGACCCGTCCGGCGCCACCACCATGCGCGCGCCGATCTCGCGCGGGGCCGAGCCCTGCAGCGCCAGCACGCTGACCATGGCGCAGCCGCCATGGCGTTGCAGCAGATCGCGAACGGCGCTCCAGGGGTTGCGCATCAGCCGGCCCTGCCCCGCTTCATGGATTGCACCGCCCGCAGGATCGCTTCCGGAGTCGCCGGGGCGTCCAAGTCCGGTATCGCGCCGGGGTTGAGGCTCGCCAGCGCGTCGTGGATGGCGCTGAAGACGGAGATCGCCAGCATCACCGGCGGCTCGCCCACCGCCTTGGAGCGGTAGACCGTCGGCGAGGGATTGCCGGCCGAAGCGTATAGCTCCACCCGGAAGTCCTCCGGCACGTCGGAGGCGGTCGGGATCTTGTAGGTCGAGGGCGCGTGGGTGCGCAGGCGTCCCCGGTCGTCCCAGACCAGTTCCTCGGTGGTCAGCCAGCCCATGCCTTGCACGAAGCCGCCCTCGATCTGGCCGATGTCGATGGCCGGATTGAGCGAGTGGCCGACGTCGTGGAGGATGTCGACCCGGTCGACCCGCATCTCACCGGTCATCGTGTCGACGGTGACTTCCGAACAGGCCGCGCCATAGGCGAAATAGAAGAACGGCCGACCGGAGGCGCTCGGCCGGTCCCAGGTGATATTGGGCGTGGCGTAGAAGCCGGCGGCGGACAGTTGGATCCGCGCCAGATGCGCCTCGCGCGCCAGTTCGCCGAGCGTCATGCTCCGCTCGCCGAGCTGCACGCGGTTGTCTGCGAAGACGATCTCCGCCGGCTCGATCTGGTAGCGCTCGGTAGCGAAGGCGACGAGGCGGCCGCGGATGGTCTCGGCGGCGATCTTGGCGGCCATGCCGTTGAGATCGGTGCCGGAGGAGGCCGCCGTCGGCCCGGTATTGGGCACCTTGCCCGTATGGGTCGCGGTGATCTTCACCGTGTCGAGCGAGACGCCGAACTCCTCGGCGACGATCTGCGCCACCTTCTGGAACAGGCCCTGCCCCATTTCGGTGCCGCCGTGGTTCAGGTGGATCGAACCGTCGGTGTAGAGATGCACCAGGGCGCCGGCCTGGTTCAGATGCTTGAGCGTGAAGGAGATGCCGAACTTCACCGGCGTCAGCGCCAGGCCCTTCTTGAGGATCGGGCTGGTCGCGTTGAAGGCGGCGATCTCCTCCCGCCGCCGGCGATAGTCGGAACTCTGCTCCAGCTCATCGACGATGGCATGCAGCGTCGCGTGCTCTTCCACCTTCATGCCGTAAGGCGTGACGTCGCGCCCTTCGCGGTAGAAGTTGCGCTTGCGCAGATCCAGCGGATCGACGCCGAGCCGGATCGCCAGCGCATCCATCATCCGCTCGGCCGCCAGCATGCCCTGCGGGCCGCCAAAGCCGCGAAACGCGGTGTTGGAACAGGTATGGGTCTTCAGCCGGCGCGAATGGATCATCGCGTCGGGATAGTAGTAGCTGGAATCGGCGTGGAACATGGAGCGATCAACGACGCCGAGCGACAGGTCCGCCGAATAGCCGCAGCGGGCGAAGAGCCGCATGTCGACCACCCGCAACAGCCCTCGCGCATCGTGGCCGAGCTTCCAGTCGACGCGGAAGTCGTGCCGCTTGCCGGTCATGATCATGTCGTCGTCGCGGTCGAGCCGCAGCTTGCAGGGCCGGCCGGTCGCACGCGCGGCAATCGCCGCGATCGCCGCCCAGTGGTTTGCCTGGGACTCCTTGCCCCCGAAGCCGCCGCCCATGCGGCGCACTTCCACCGTCACCGCCGCGTCCGGCACGCCGAGCACCCGGGCGATGATGTGCTGCGTCTCGCTCGGATGCTGCGAGGAGGTGTGGACGAACATGTCGCCGTCCTCGCCGGGCACGGCCAGCGAGACCTGGCCCTCGAGATAGAAATGCTCCTGTCCGCCGATGCGCAGCGAGCCTTCCAACAGATCGCTGGCGGTGGCGAGCCCCGTTTCCGGCGAGCCCTTGCGGAACTGGTAGTCGGGCAGCACCGTCTCGCCCGCCGCCAGCGCGTCCTCGACGGTCAGCAGCGGCGGCAGCTCCTCCACCTCGATTCGCGCCTTGCGGGCGGCATGGCGTGCCGCCTCGCGGGTGGTTGCCACCACGGCAAAGAGCGGCTGGCCCCAGAACAGGATCTCCTCGTCCGCGAACATCGGTTCGTCGCCGAGGGCGGGAGAGACGTCGTTCTTGCCGGGAATCTCCGCCGGGCCGATCACCGCCACGACGCCGGGATGGGCGCGCACCGGATCGAGATCCAGCGAGACGATCCTGCCTCTTGTGGCGTCACGTGCCCAACCGGGCACCACATGCAGCGTGCCGGCCGGCTCGCGGATGTCGTCCACATAGACCGCGCTGCCGCTGACATGGCGGATGGCGCTGTCATGCGGCAGCGGCCGGCCGACGCTGGCGAGCGCCGCGCCGACCTGTGTTCCGCTGTCCTCGTCATGCCGCATGGATGATCTCCCCGGCTCGCAATCCGCTGACCCGCGTGCGCTCGTCCGGCGTTCCGCCGATTTCCACCAAAGCCTTGGCGAGCAAGGCGCGTGCCACCTCCTTGCGATAGGCCTCGCTGGCGCGCATGTCGGAAATCGGAGCGAAATCGTCGGCCAGCGCCTTCAGCGCCGCCGCCCAGCTCGCCGGCCTGTCGGGCCGGGCGCCGAGCAGGGCGAGTTCGGCATTTTCCGCCCGTTTCGGGGTTGCGGCCATGCCGCCATAGGCGAGCCGCGCCTCGGTGACCGTGCCGTCGGCGAGCGTGACCCGCAGGGCGCAGAGCACCGATGTGATATCCTGGTCGAAGCGCTTGGAGATCTTGAAGCAGCGGAAGGCGTGGTTCGGGTCGAGACGCGGCACATAGAGCCCCGTGACGATCTCGCCCGGGGCGCGGTCCTGCTTGCCGTAGCCGATGAAGAAGGCTTCCAGCGGCAACGTGCGGGAGGCCTCGCCGCGGCGCAGCTCGATGGTCGCGCCGAGCGCGATGAGCGCCGGCGGACTGTCGCCGATCGGTGAACCGTTGGCGATGTTGCCGCAGACCGTGCCGGAGGCGCGCACCTGCCGCGAGCCGATCCGCCGCCACAACTCGCCAAGGTCGGGGTCGATCCGTGCCATGTAGGGATGAGCGGCGGCGAAGGTCGTGCCCGCCCCCATCAGCACGCCGCCCGGCGTCTCCTCGATACGGTCGAGGTCGCGCACCCGGCCGAGCCAGATGACCTGCGGCAGCTCACGGAGCTGCTTGGTGACCCATAGGCCGACATCGGTCGCCCCGGCCACCAGAGTGGCGTCCGGATGGCGTTCCGTCAGTTCGGCAAGCGCATCCAGCGTTGCGGGCGCGGCGAAGAAGCCGCCCCTCTCCTGCGCGATGACCACATCGCGGGTGTCCCGCTCCATGGCCTCGAGCGCCGCGACGGTTTCGGCCGCGCGCCGCGAGAAGGCATCGTCGATCTCGGTGAAACAGGCGGCCATCGCCGCGTCGACGATCGGCCGGTAACCGGTGCAGCGGCACAGGTTGCCGGCGAGCCAATCGGTGACGGTCTTGCGCGTCGCGGGTGTTTCCGGCGCGTGGTAGAGCGTGAAGAGGCTCATCACGAAGCCCGGCGTGCAGAAACCGCATTGCGAACCGTGATGGTCGACCAGCGCCTGCTGCACCGGATGCAGCCGCCCGTCCGCGGCGAGATCCTCCACCGTCACCAGTTCGGCGCCGTCCAGCATGCCGAGAAACTGGATGCAGGAATTGACCGGCTGGTAGACGAGGCGCCCCTCGACGAGCCGTCCGACCGCAACCGTGCAGGCTCCGCAGTCGCCCTCACCGCAGCCTTCCTTGGTGCCGACAAGACCGCGGCGCAGGCGCAGATAGTCGAGCACCGTCTCGGTCGGGCGGACATCCGCCAGTTCGACGACACGGCCTCCTTGCAGGAAACGGACGACTTCGCGCATCGCTCAACTCCCGCGATAGGTGGAATAGCCGAAGGGCGAGAGCAGCAGCGGCACATGATAGTGGCCGGCCTCGTCGGCGATCCCGAAACGCAGCGGGATGATATCAAGAAACGGCGGATCGGGCAGGTTCGCGCCCGAGGCCGCGAGATAGGCGCCCGCCTCGAACCGCAACTCGTAGACACCGGCGCGGAAGGTATCG
The DNA here is from genome assembly GCF_900185745.1 of Stappia sp. TSB10GB4. Classification (NCBI taxonomy): domain Bacteria; kingdom Pseudomonadati; phylum Pseudomonadota; class Alphaproteobacteria; order Hyphomicrobiales; family Stappiaceae; genus Stappia; species Stappia sp. TSB10GB4. The sequence continues at coordinate 27,523 of NZ_FYAV01000047.1, forward strand.
CCCTCCAGCAGCGGTGCATCGACCCGTCCGTCGGAGTTGGTCACGGCGGTGCGGATGCACTCGAAGGTGCCGTTCCGCTCACGCCACAGCGACAGCGACAGGCCCGCCGCCGGCTTGCCGAGCGCCGTGTCCAGCACATGTGTCGTCAGTCGTCCCATGCTCCCCCTTCCATGCGTGCGATCGCCCCCCTGCCGGATATGGTCACGCATTGTGCATGCCCTCAAAGAGTGCAGCAGCCAGGCGGGCGCGACCAGAAGATATTTTCGACCCCTATGATGCCGAATTGGCATCGATCATCGCAAGACGAGCGCGCAATGCGTCCACCGAATGATCGAAAAACGCCCGTGCCGCATGGCCGAGGCTGCGATGCGCCGAGGTCAGGATGGTGAAGCGGTCCCGCTTCAGGGGCTGTTCGGCCAGCGGCAGGAACACCAGCGAGCCCTCGACCAGATCCCGTTCCAGGCCGAGCGTGGTCAGGAAGGCGACGGTGTCGTCGCTGCGGGTCAGTTCCTTCATCAGCTTCAGCGAATTCGCCTCGACAAAGGCGCCGGGCGGAAAGCCTCCGTCGGCGAGCGCCATATCGAGCCGCTTGCGCAACGACAGGTCGGACGAGGGAAAGCAGAAGGAATGGACCAAGCAGTCGGCCAGCGACACGCGCTCGCGCCGCGTCAACGGATGGCCGGGCCGCACCAGCGCGCCGATTTCGAGATCCCGGTGGAAGGCGACCGCAAGACGCGGATCGTCCGGCGGCTCGAAGGCGAAGCCGACATCCGCTTCTCCGGCGATGATCGCCTCCACCACCTGTTCCGAACCGGTCAGCACCAGGTGAAGGTGAATGCCGGGATAGCTGCGGCGAAAGGCGGCGACCACGTCGGGCAACAGGCTTTCGGTGACGCTCTCGACGCTGGCGATGCGCACGGTGCCGCGCTGCATGCCGGTCAGCGCGTCGAGATCGCCCAGCGTCGCCTCCAGATCGGCGAAGGTTCGCAGGACATGCGCCCGCAGGATCTCTCCCGCGGGCGTCAGTTGCACCCCGCGCGCCAACCGGTCGAACAGCGTGTGGCCGAGCGACTGCTCCAGCCACAGGATCTGCCGGTTGACGGCGCTCGAGGCGACGTTCAGTTCGCGTGCCGCAGAGCGGATCGATCCCGACCGGGCGACGGCCGCGAAGTAGCGGAGCGCCGGGCCGTAGAGGGTGCGGGACCGGTCCACAGGCGTTGTCAGGGCACGAGGACGGTGGTGCCGGTGGTCTTGCGCCCCTGCAGGTCCTCATGCGCCTTGGCGGCGTCGGCAAGCCGGTACTCCTGGTTCACCTGGATCTTGACGTCGCCCGAGCGCACCACGTCGAAGAGATCGTTGGCAGTCTCCTCCAGGTCGGCGCGCGAGGCGATGTAGGTGAAGAGCGTCGGCCGTGTGGCATAGAGCGAGCCCTTCGGCCCGAGCAGGCCCAGGTTGAAATCGGTGATCGGTCCGGACGCCTGACCGAACGACACCCACAGGCCAAGCGGGCGCAGGCAGTCGAGCGAGCCGGGATAGGTGTCCCTGCCGACCGAGTCGTACACCACGTCGCACAGCTTGCCGCCGGTGATCTCGCGCACCCGCTCGACGAAATTCTCGCTCCGGTAGTTGATGACGTGGGTGTAGCCGTTGGCCTTTGCAAGCTCGGCCTTCTCGTCGGAGCCGACCGTGCCGATCACCGTTGCGCCGAGCTTTGCCGCCCACTGGCCGGCGATCAGGCCGACGCCGCCCGCCGCCGCGTGGAACAGCAGCGTGGTGTCGGAGGTCACGTTGTAGGTCTTGCGCAGCAGATAGCGGGCGGTCATGCCCTTGAGCATCATGCCGGCTGCGGTCTTGTCGTCGACCCCGTCCGGGATCTTGACCAGACGGTCGGCCGGGATCAGGCGCTCCTCGGCATAGGAGCCGAGCGGACCGACATAGGCGACCCGGTCGCCCGGCGCCACATGGGTCACGCCCTCGCCGACCGCGACGACGGTGCCCGCGCCCTCGTTGCCCGGGGTAAAGGGCAGACCGGCCGGCGCCGGATAAAGGCCGGAGCGGAAATAGATGTCGATGAAGTTGAGGCCAATGGCCGTGTGCCGGATCCGCGCTTCGCCCTTGCCCGGGCTGCCCAGTTCGATGTCTTCCCAGCGCATGACGTCCGGTCCGCCGGTCTCATGCACCCTGATTGCTTTCACCATGTCTTGCTCCCGTCGGGATGGGTCTCGATCGTGAGCCGGATGATGGGGGCGCCGGACAGAGCGGGCAACCCCTTTTGCAAGGCGGGTGTTGTACGACCTGGAGAAACGCCGCCAGCGGGTGCGGCGATCGGCTCAGCGCAGGTTGTCTAGCAGTTGCTGAAGGGCCGAGACGGAGAGAAGATAGATGCTGGAGACGGCGAGCAGCCACTTGACCGGCCCGTCGGCCGACATGCCGTCGGCAATGGCAAACCCCGCCGCCACGAACCACAGCAGCGTCACGGCCAGCGTCAGCGGGCGCCAGCGCGTCACCCGCACCGGATGCACGAAGCGGATCGGGGCGAAGGTCAGCGCGCACAGCGCCACCACGAACAGAACGGTGAAGACCTCCGACGAGGACAGCACCATCAGTCCGAACACCACCATGTTCCAGCCGGCCGGGAAGCCTTTGAACGAGCCGTCCGGCTGCTTCATGCCGTTGTCGGCGAAGTAGAGCGCACCGGTGAAGACGACGAGACCGCCGCAGATCCAGTTCCACGGGGTCGACAGCATGCCGCTGGCCGCCAGTGCGAAGGCCGGCAGGAAGACATAGGTGGCATAGTCGATGACGAAGTCGAGCGAGGCGCCGGACCATTGCGGCATGCGCCGGGCGATGTCGAAGCGGCGGGCGAGCGGTCCGTCGATGCCGTCGATGACGAGCGCAATGCCGAGCCAGACGAAGAGCATCGTCCAGTCGCCGTGCGAGCCGGCGAGAAGCGCCAGCAGCGCGATGGGGGCGCCGAGCGCGGTCAGCACATGGATCAGGAACAGCGGATGCGCGCTCTTCAGCCTGTCCGTAACGCCAGCGTCGAGATCCGCCATCTTTCCCTTTGCCACAGGCTCAACCTCGTAACCTGGTCCACCTCCCCGCCGGAAGGGACGAGAGAATGGTTCCCCCTGACCTTCCTATGCCCGCAAGAGGGGCGAACTGCAACAAGACTGACATGTTTTTGTCGCAAAAACCCGGCTCGGGGCAGTTCAACGGGCCAGGGTCGTGTGGCCGAGGGTGGCGAGCATCAGCAGGAAGCCACCCCACAGCAGCAGGAAGACACCGACGAGGCGCGGCAGCCGGTCCGAGAGGAAGGTCTTTTCCAGCCCCATCAGGAGGCCGAGCAGGGCGATCCACAAGACGTTCATGATGCCGACGGCGAACATCACCGTCATCAGGGCCCAACAGCAACCGAGGCAGAACAGGCCCTGCATCACGCCGAGGCGGAAGGTTTCGGCAAGCGACCTCGGCCGGTGGCTGGCAAAGAACAGCCGCGGATTGCGGCAACGCCACAGGCAGGCTGCCTTGGCCGGGGTGAACTGGTAGATCCCGGCGGCAACCAGCGTCGTGCCCGCCAGAACGGTGGTCACCGGCGCCATCATCGGCGTCAGCGCACCGGCCGCGGTCAGGGCCGCCTGGGCGCCCGTCGCCACCACCGTATAGGCCATCCAAACAGAGAGATAACCGAGCGCCAGCAGCAACGTCGCCCACCCGGCCGGGAGGCTGTGAGTTCCCTCGCCCGGTTGCCGCGCTCGCTCGGCGAAAGTCGCGATCACCGGAGCTGCCGTCGGCAGCATCATCGCCAGCGCCATCGCCGCCCACATGACGAAGACCAGCAGCATGTCGTGGGCCGACCACAGTTCCGAGGCCGGCATGCCGAAGGTCGCGGCTCCCTCGGGCAGACAGATCGCCGCCAGCAACACGCGGGCCTCTGTCGGCAGGCCGGCGAAGATATTGAACGTGTTGAACAGCACCATGCCGGGGCCGAGTTCGTCCATATCCATCACCGGCACCATCGCGGCCACCATTGCCGCCAGATAGGCCCAGCCAGCCAGTGCCGCCACGCCGATGCAGGCAAATACCGTGGCGCGCGGATGCCGCGCGGCGAGCCCCCACAGGCCGCCGCCCTTCGGCTCTCCGCCGCCCGTGCCTTTCGCCGAAATCTCCAGTCCTGCCGGCACGTCCTGCTCCTGCCTACCGTTGCGGTCCGTCCCCGGATCTCCGCGCGGCATGATAGTGGTCTTGGGCGCGGAGCGGCATCCGCGCTGCGCCGGATGCGACCAAATGCGTCGCCACCGGGCTTGCATTACGCCGCTGCCGCGTCATCTTCCCCTTGAAGGTTCGAGGAAAGATCGGGTTCCGGCAATGACAAAGCGCAAAACCGCAAGCGGCAACACTCCGCGCCAGGCCGATATCGCCGTCGTCGGCGCCGGCCCCTCGGGGATGGGCATGGCTCTGCTGCTCGCCCGCCATGGCTTCCGCACCGCGCTTGTCGCTCCGGCCGTTGCCGCCGCCGACGATCGTACCACGGCGCTGCTGGAGTCCTCCGTCGAGATGCTGCGCTCGCTGAAGCTGTGGGAGCGGATCGCCCCGCACACCGCACCGCTGGAGCACATGCGCATCATCGACGCGACCGGCCGGCTGATTCGTGCGCCCGAAGTGGTCTTCGACGCCTCGGAACTCGATCTTCCGGCCTTCGGCTACAACATCCGCAACACCGATCTCAACCGCGAACTGGCCGAAGCCTGCGCCACCGAGCCGCTGCTGGAGCGGATCGACGCCCGCCTCGACGCGCTGGAACCGGGCGAAAGCGGCGTCACCCTGTCGCTTTCGGACGGCACCACACTTTGCGCCCGGCTTGCCATCGGCGCGGACGGGCGCCGCTCGGCCGTGCGGGAGGCGGCGGGAATCGCTGTCAGCGAGTGGCGCTATCCGCAATGCGCCCTAGTGCTCAATCTCGAGCATGATGTGCCGCATCACGGCCATTCCAGCGAGTTCCACACGCCGACCGGCCCCTTCACGCTGGTGCCGCTCAAGGGGCGCCAGTCCTCGCTGGTCTGGGTTCAGGAACCGGGCGAGGCCGAGCGCCTGCATGCGCTCGACGACGATACGCTGGCGCTGGAGATCGAGCGGCGCGCCGCCTCGATCCTCGGCCGTATGCGGGTTCTGGGCAAGCGGCAGCTCTATCCGCTCGGCGGGCTCACGGCCAGAACTGTCGCCGCCAACCGCTGTGCGCTGGTCGGCGAGGCCGCCCATGTGTTTCCGCCGATCGGAGCGCAGGGACTCAATCTCGGCCTGCGCGACGTTGCCGCGCTCGGCGAGATCCTGGTCGCTGCCCGCCGCCGCGGCGAGGACATCGGCGCGCCGTCGGTGCTCGCCGTCTATGAGCGCGCGCGCCGGCCCGACATCGTCTCGCGCACCACGGCCGTCGACCTGCTCAACCGCTCGCTGCTGAGCGAGCTTCTGCCCGTGCAACTGCTGCGCGGGATCGGGCTCTACCTCGCCGGCCGGGTGCCGCCGCTGCGCCGGCTCTTGATGCGCGAGGGCATCGCCCCGCTAATGGCCCGCCCGCGCCTGATGCGCGGCCTGCCGCTCGGCTGACGCTGCACGGGGCTATACCGGTGCCCTGGCGCTGCGGGCGCCGCGAAAGACCGGTGCAATCGGCACCACCGTCGCCGGCAGCGTCACGTCGCCCGTCGTCACGTCGAAGTCGAACAGGCCGCGCTCGCGGAAATGTGGATCGGCAAAGGCCTCCGCGAGGGTGGCGAGCGGCGCGGCGCAGCAATCGGCGGCGGCAAGCCGGGGCGCCCAATAGGCGGTGTCCTGCGCGGCGAAGGCTGCGGCAAGCGCCCTGCCCGTCCCGTCCGGATCGCGGCGGTCGTCACGCGCTGCCTCCGGCAGGCCGACCACATCGCACAGCGCGGTCCAGAATTTTTCCTCCAGCGCCCCGACGGCGATCAGCCCGCCGTCGCCGGCCGCATAGATGCGATAGCGCGGCGAGGCGCCGGTGAGGAGATCGGCGGCGTTGTCCGGCCCCCTGCCGGTCGCCGTGAGCTTGGCCTGGGCGAACAGCGCGAAGGTGAACATCGCGTCGCACATGGCAATGTCGAGCACAGCGCCTCTGCCGCTGCGCTCGCGCGCGATCAAGGCCAGCAGAATGTTCATCACCGCCGGAAAGCTGCCGCCCCCAATGTCGGCGATCTGCGCGGGGGGCAGAACAGGCGCCTCTCCGGTGCCACAGGAGAGCGCCAGCAGTCCGGTCAGCGCCATGTAGGTGATGTCGTGCCCGGCGTCCGGCGCGCGCGGGCCACCCTGTCCGAACCCGGTGATCGAACAGTAGATCAGGCGCGGGTTGCGGGCGGCAAGGTCCTGCGGCCCGAGGCCGAGCCGCGCCATCACGCCGGGTCGGAACTGCTCCAGCACCACGTCGGCGCCGTCGACGAGTTCGAGCACGCGCTCGCGCGCGGCCGGGTCCTTCAGGTCGAGTTCGACACAGGTCTTGTCGCGGTTGAGCATGGCGTAGAGCGCGCTTGCCGGTCCTGCCTTTGGCGGAAAGAAGCGCATGTCCTCGCCGCCCGGGCGCTCGATCTTGATCACCGCGGCGCCGGCCTCGGCCAGCATCAAGCTGGCAAGCGGGCCCGGCAGCAGCGTGCTGAAATCGAGCACCGTGATGCCGGCAAGCGGCTGTTGCGTCATGTCCTGTCTCCTCCCGGACGGCTGCTCTTGCGGGGCAGCCTCTACTGAAGCGGCAACAATCCTTCGGTGATCAGATAGATGAAGACCGACACGGTGACCGTCGAGGCGATGGTGCCGATCAGGATCGCACTGGAGGCGCGCTGGACATAGACATGATATTGCTGGGCGATCACGAAGACATTGGCCGCCGGAGGCAGGCAGGCCATCAGCACCGCCGTTGCCACCCAGGCAGGCTCGACGCCGCCCATCCAGTTCAGCAGCACCAGCACGATCAACGGATGCACGATCAGCTTGACGGCGAGGATCACCGGCAGTTCCAGCGGCACCCGCCCCATCGGCTGCTGCGCCACCGTCACGCCCATGGCGAAAAGCGCGCAGGGGGCGGCCGCGTTGCTGAGAAAGGTCAAGAGCGTGTCGATCGCCTGCGGCGGCTGGAACTCGACCGCCGCCGCCATCACGCCGGCAATGGTGGCGAGGATGAAGGGATGAGTGAAAATGCGCTTCAGCACCGTCACCATGGTCTTCAGCGGCGGTTCGTTGTCGGTGCCGCCGAGAGCCATCATCAGCGGTGTCAGCGTGAACAGCAGGATATTGTCGAAGCAGAACACGAGCGCCGTCGGCACGGCCGCCGCCGGTCCGAGCACCGCCAGCGTCAACCCCGGCCCCATGTAGCCGACATTGGAATAGGAGCCGGCGAGCGCCTGGATCGTCGCTTCGGGAATGCTGCCGCGCGAGGCCAGCACGCCGATGCAGAAGGCGATGGCGAAGGCGCTGTAGGTGGCGAAGGTCGTCGCCGCCACATAGCCGACATTCGTCAGTTCCTCGATCGGCGTCTTGGCGAGCAGGCGGAAGAACAGCGCCGGCAGGGCGATGTAGATGATGAATAACTGCATCCACGCCAGCCCCGAGGCGGGAATATCCTTCAGCTTGCCGGCACCGATCCCGAGAAAGATCAGTCCGAAAAACGGAAGGGCCAGCGTGATCACATTTTCCATCAGGGCCTCCGGCGGACGGGAGGGACGCCCGCGCAACAGGGAGCTTCAACAGGGAGCGTGTTGCCAAGCCTCGACCGCTTGGTTAATCACCGCAGGCCTAGCGGGTTCGCCGAGACCGGTCAACGGCAACGACCTCCGCATAAGTGAGTAGAGACGACGACAGGCGATGATGGAGACGGACTCCCCCGGCGAAACCGGCACCCTGCCGGCGACGCGACGCGGTTGGCGCTATCGCCTGGAATGGCGGCTGCTGAGCTTTGCCCTCTGGCTGCTGCGGCTGCTGCCGCCGGATGCGGCGTCTGCCGCCATGGGCAAGGGCTGGCGTCTGTTCGCGCGCTTCAACAGCCGCCACCGCCGCGCGCTCGGCAATCTCGAAAAGGCGATGCCGGACCTTGCGCCGGCCGAGCGCCGTCGCCTCGTGCTCGACATGTGGGAGAATCTCGGCCGCATCGCCGCCGAAACCCTGCAACTCGACCGCATCGTCGCCGAGCCGGATCGCTTCGAATATGACGTGGAGGACGTTCGCAAGGCGGTGGGTGATGGCGGCGCCGTGGTCGTCTCGCTGCATACCGGTAACTGGGAAATGACCGCCATGGGCGGCCTCGCCGCCGGATGGCAGCCGGCCGGGGTCTACCAGTCGATCAAGAATCCCCTCGTCGACCGTCTGGTCTACGACCTGCGCGCCCGCATCTATCCAGGCGGTCTCTATCCCAAGAGCCACGAGACGGCGCGGCGGCTGCTGACCCTTGCCCGCTCGGGCGGCCGCACCGCCATGCTCGCCGACCTGCGCGATCCCCGCGGCGCGGTGATTCCCTTTTTCGGCCGCGATGCCTGGGCCACGGTCTATCCGGCCTCCATCGCCCGCGCGGCCGGGGTGCCCCTCGTCGCCAGCCGAACCGTGCGCCTGCCGGGAAATCGCTTCCGCATCGAGGCCCGCATCGTCGAAATGCCGCAGAGCGGCGACCGCAAGGCCGACGCGCTGGCCGCCACCCGCCGCTATCACGCATTGTTCGAGCAGTGGATCCGCCAATATCCGGCCCAATGGATGTGGATCATCCGCAAGTGGCTGTGAAGCCTTCCGCCTTGCCCGAAGGTCCCGCTTGCATGCCGCAACGCGAAAGCCATTATATGCAATGCAACATGACGGGTAAGGAACCGCGCTGACGCGGGCCGTTCGGGAGGAGACCATCATGAAGACACCGCGTGCCTTCTATCAGCCGCTGGCCATCGGGGCGCCGGCGCCGCTGCGCGAGCAGCCGGTGCGGCTGGAGCGCATGATCCATTTCGTGCCGCCGCATGTCGAAAAGATGCGCGCGAAGGTGCCGGATCTCATTCGGTCGGTCGATGTGGTGCTCGGCAATCTGGAGGACGCGATCCCCGCCGATGCAAAGACCGACGCGCGTCGCGGTTTCATCCGTATGGCGCAGGATAACGATTTCGGCACCACCGGCCTGTGGACCCGCATCAACTGCCTCAACAGCCCCTGGGTGCTGGACGATCTCGTCGAGATCGTCACCGAGGTCGGCGACAAGCTCGACGTCGTCATGCTGCCCAAGGTCGAGGGGCCTTGGGACATCCACTATATCGACCAGCTTCTTGCCCAGCTCGAGGCTCGGGCCGGCGTGTCGAAGCCGATCCTCGTCCATGCTATCCTGGAGACCGCCGAGGGCGTCAAGAATGTCGAGGCGATCGCCACCGCCAGCCCGCGCATGCACGGGATGAGCCTTGGTCCCGCCGATCTTGCCGCCTCGCGCGGCATGAAGACCACCCGCGTCGGCGGCGGCCATCCCGACTACACGGTGCTGGCCGATGCCGGAGGGGATACGGCCCCCCGCGCGGTCTTCCAGCAGGATCTGTGGCACTACACGGTCGCCAAGATGGTCGATGCCTGCATGGCGGCCGGCATCAAGGCGTTCTACGGTCCCTTCGGTGACTTCTCCGATCCCGCCGCCTGCGAGGCGCAGTTCCGCAACGCCTTCCTGATGGGCTGCGTCGGCGCCTGGTCGCTGCATCCGAGCCAGATCGACATCGCCAAGCGGGTGTTCAGCCCGGAGCCGGCCGAGGTCGCCTTCGCGCTGCGCATCCTGGAGGCGATGCCCGACGGCACCGGCGCGGTGATGATCGACGGCAAGATGCAGGACGATGCGACCTGGAAACAGGCGAAGGTTATCGTCGACCTTGCCCGCATCGTCGCGGCCAAGGATCCGGACATGGCGGCCCTCTACGGCCTGTAGATCGGCGGAGCCGGTCGCGACTTGTAAACCGCCTGTTGAGGGCGTATGCGCTAGTGTTGACCAAAGGGAGAAGATCCCGACCTACGTTCAAATTGGCTGAAACCGAACAGATGCGCACTGCGAAATTCATGATCGGTCAGGTCGTCAAGCACCGGGTGTATCCCTTCCGTGGGATCATCTTCGATGTCGACCCGACTTTCTCCAACACCGAGGAGTGGTGGGAAGCGATCCCGGAGGACGTGCGCCCGGAGCGTGACCAGCCCTTCTATCACCTGCTCGCCGAGAACGCGGAGACGGAATACGTCGCCTATGTCTCCGAACAGAACCTGGTGCCGGACGACACGGGCGAGCCCGTTCGCCATCCCCAGGTCGACGAGATCTTCGAGCAGCAGGACGATGGCTCGTACCGGCCGCGCGACGTGGACCTGCACTGACTGCCGGCCTCTCCCGCATCCTTTGCCTGCCCAACGAAAAACGCCGCGGCCCGAAGCCGCGGCGTTTCTTTTGTTCTGCCGGCAGGTGAATGCGGCTCAGTTCGAGCCGGTCACTTCCTTCTGCTTCTCGATCAGCTTCTGACGGGCTTCCTCGGCGCGCTTCTGCAGTTCGGACTGCAACTGCTGCTGCTTCTGCTGCAGTTCCTCCGGATTAATCGCCGCGCCGTCATAAACCTTGGTGAAGCCGGTCAGCGTCAACTGGAACGGAACCTGCTTTGCCTGCTGGTTCAGCGTCGTCAGAATCAGGTTCCCGCCGGCCTTCAGAGAGCTGATAAAGGCATCCTCGATCACCAGTTCCGAGTAACAGGCATTCGGGAAGCAGATGCCGTACTTGGCTTCGGTCTGCTTGCCGTTGTCGACCTGCACGCGCAGGCCCGGCTGGATCAGCATGCCTGGCGGCACGGCCATCAGCAGGGTCTTGCGGGCTTCGCCGGCGATCTCGCGCACCGCCACGGATGCCAGAAACTGACCGGTGTCGGTGCGCAGTTCCTGCGTCACCACGCAGATTTCCTTGTTGGACTGCGGGTCGGTGTTGCAGATCTTCACCCAGGGCGAATCCGCCGAAGGCTCGACAGTCTGCGCAACGGCGCCGCCTGCGAAAGCGATGCTCGCCACAACGCCGACGGCCAGACCCGCCAAGTGGTTCTTCAGTCTCTCAGCCATGCAATGCGTCCCTAAGTCCATTGTTTCGTTGCGGCGGGCACATGGAAACGCGTCGTCGCCACCAACGGGAAAACCTCTGTCCTCGCTTGCCAAACCTGTGCGCAAAGAATGCGGCAAGACATTGGCCCGTGCGATCACGGGCGCATCTTTACAGTCTGGCGCAGGGAATATCCAGTTTGTCGGCGGCGCGAGCCGTCGCAACGGCGCCTCATTCGTGCGGGATTGCCACGCTGTTGCGCGAATGCCGCAGTCCCCGGCTCCACCGGGCGGTCTGCCGGAGGCATGGCTGGCGTTGAGACTGCGTTAACCATAACAAAGTGATTGGGCGCTAGGATTCGACAGCATGACCGAAATGAAACCCGCCCCGATTCTCTCCCTGGCCAGGCTGTCCGCCGTTCTCGCGGCGGCCGTGCTTGCGCTTGCGCCGCTTGCCGGCGTGGCGGAGGAGACCGGTGTGCCATGGAGCCACGGCATCGCCATGCATGGCGAGCCCGCCCTGCCCGCCGATTTCCTTCATCTGCCCTATGCCGATCCCGACGCGCCGCGCGGCGGCACCGTCACCCATGGCGTCCAGGGCTCGTTCGACAGCCTCAATCAGTTCATCGTCCAGGGGGGAACAACCACCGCGCGCGGCATCCGCGACACGGATTTCGGAGCGCTGGTGATCGAGAGCCTCTTGGAGCGCAATCTCGACGAGCCCTTCACCCTCTACGGCCTGCTCGCCGAATCCGTGCGCATGCCGGAAACGCGAGAGTGGATCGAGTTTCGCCTGAACGACAAGGCGCGGTTCTCCGACGGCACGCCTGTCACGGTCGAGGATGTGATCTTCTCCTTCGAGATCCTGCGCGACAAGGGGCGCCCGCATTTTCGCGCCCGCTATGCCCGCATCGCCTCGATGGAAAAGACCGGTGAGCGGAGCCTTCGCTTCACCTTCGACGATGGGGCCGACCGGGAACTGCCGCTGCTCGTCGGCATGTCGCCGATCCTGGCGAAGCACACGATCGATCCCGAGACCTTCGACCGCAGCACGCTCGTCCCGCCGATCGGCTCCGGGCCCTATGTGATCGACAGCGTCGATCCGGGCACCCGCATCGTCTATCGCCGCGATCCCGACTACTGGGCGAAGGAACTGCCGATCCGCCGCGGCCTCTACAATTTCGATCGACTGAGCATCGAATACTACCGCGACGAGAACACCCTGTTCGAGGCCTTCAAGAAGGGACTGGTCCAGGTGCTTCCCGTCGCCGACCCGGCCCGCTGGACAACCTCGCTCGATTTTCCGGCGGTCACCAGTGGCAAGGTGGTCAAGGAAAGCTTCCGCCTCGGCACCCCGGCCGGCATGTTTGGCTTCGTCTTCAACACCCGCCGCCCGGTCATGTCCGACGTGCGGGTGCGCCGGGCGCTGGCGATGCTGTTCGACTTCGAATGGGTCAACCGCACCCTCTATCATGGGCTCTATGCCCGCACCGGCGGCTATTTCGACAATTCCGTGCTGTCCTCTCTCGGCCGCCCGGCAAGCGAGACGGAACGCGCGCTGCTCGCCCCCTTCGCCGACGAGATCGCTCCGGACGTGCTGGCCGGCACCTGGCAACCGACCGAGGCGGATGGATCGGGGCGCGACCGCAAGGTGCTGCGCGCCGCCGTCGAACTGCTTGGCGAAGCCGGTTATCGCATCGACGGAGGCGTCCTGCGCGGCCCCGGCGGCGCGGCGCTGTCCTTCGAGATCCTCGTGGCATCGCAGGACCAGGAGCGGCTCGCCATCGCCTATCAGCGGGCGCTGAAACTCGTCGGCGTCGATGCGCGGATCCGCTCCGTCGACAGCGCCCAATATCAGCGTCGCCGCCAGACCTTCGACTATGATGTGGTGCTGAACACCTGGCTGGTTTCCCTATCGCCCGGCAACGAACAGCGCTATCGCTGGGGCAGCGAGGCCGCCGGACAGGAAGGGTCGTTCAACTATGCCGGGGTGAAGAGCCCGGCGGTCGATGCGATGATCGACGCCATGCTGGCCGCGCGCGAGGCGGAGGACTTCACCGCCGCCGTGCGCGCCTTCGACCGGGCGCTGATTTCGGGTGCCTATGTGGTGCCCCTGTTCCATCTTCCTGAAAAATGGGTGGCGCGCTGGACCGCGATCGACCGCCCCGAGGTCCAGTCCATCACCGGACCGCGCTTCGAAACCTGGTGGTCCACTGCTGCAAGGCGCTGAGTGGCTTGGGAATGACGAGATGATCCTGACCCCGCTGAAGACGATCGAGGCACACCGGCAGAGCGGCATCTGGGGCCGCGTGACGCTGGATGCGCTGTTCCGCAAGACCGCGACCGCCCATTCCGAACGGCTGGCCCTGTGCGATGCCGATGAGGATGCCGGCGGCTTTCGCGAGGTGCCGCGCCGCCTCACCTATGGCGAGGCCGATGCCGAGATCAGCCGGCTCGCCGCCTTTTTCGCCGCCGTCGGCCTGAAGCACGATAATGTCATCGGCCTGCAGAGCGCCGGCACGGTGGACGCGGTCATCACGTTCCTTGCCGCTTTGCGTGCCGGCCTCGTCATCGCGCCGCTGCCGCTGCACTGGCGCCAGAAGAACGTGCTGGAGGCGCTGACCCGCGCCGGCGCCAAGGCGCTGGTCGCCGGAGAGAGCTTCGGCGGGCGCTCCATCGGCCTGGAGGCACGCGACACCGCCGCCGATCTCTTCGCCCTGCGCTTCGTCTTCGGTCTGGGGCGCGATGTCGCCGACGGCCTGATGGAGGTGGAGCAGATCCTTGGCGAACTGCCCGACGATCTGGAGCCGGCGCCGATCCGCCGCGACCAGAACGCTGCCGACCATGTGGCGACGCTGACCTGGACCCGCTCCACCAGCGGCGAGCCGCTGCCCATCGCCCGCAGCCACAACCAGTGGATCGCCTGCGGCCTGATGCCCTATCTGGAACTCTCCCTGCCGCAGGCGCCGAACGTCCTGCTCCCTTACGCGCTGACCGGCATGGCCGGCATCGGCGCCGGCCTGATCCCCTGGCTGCTGTCGGGCGGCACGCTGCACCTGCACCACCCCGGCTCGCTGCGCCGGCTCGCCGCGCACGCGGATGCGGCGGACGCCGATATCGTGCTGTGCCCCGGCGCCCTGGTGCCGGCGCTCGACCGGCGGATCGAGCGGCCCGACTGCCGCATCGTACCGGTCTGGCAGGCGCATTCGCCCGCCCCTGCCCCGCATGGCAGCAACCGCGAGCTGGTCGACCTGCATATCGCCGACGAATTCGCCATGGTCGCCCGCACCCGCGAGGGCAGCGCCCTGCCCCGCCCGCTGCCGAGCGGGCGGATCGGCTCGCCTTCCGCCGCCACGCAGGCGCCGGCGCTGCTGGAAATCGCCATCGATACGGAAACGAGCCCGGCAATGCTGAAGGTGCGCGGCGCCATGGTGCCGGATTCGGCCTGGCCCGCCTGCAAGGTGCGCATGCCGACCGACAAGGCCGGCTTCGTCGACACGCTACTGCCGCTGCGCCAGACGGAGAACGGCATCACCGGCTTCGGCATTCCCGGCCAGATGGCGCCGGGCGTCGGCTCGCTGCCGACGCTGGACGCGCTCTATGCCGCCTTCCCCGGCATCCGCGAGGCCGCCGCCTTCCTCGTCGAGGACGGCATTCTCGGCGCCCGGCTCTATGCCGCGATGGTGCCGCAGAAGGGTCTGCTGTTCGATGTCGAGGGCTTCTATGCCTATCTGGAGGCCGAGCACGCCAGCCTTGCCGAGGTGCCGCACCGGGTGCTGCCCGTCGCCGCCCTGCCGCGCAATGCGGCCGGCAAGGTCGACCGCGAGGCGCTGGCCGCCCGCGCCGGCTTCGGCCATTCGCAGGTCGCATGAGCCGGGAGGCCGCCCGCCGCCTGTCGGTGCTGCTGGACGGGCTCGCAGAGCATCCGGGTGGCCTGCTCGCGCGTCTTGCTGAAGCGTGGGGCGAGCTTGCCGACCTCTCATGGGCCGGCGACCAGAGCTCCCTCCTGCCCGACGCGGTGGTGAGCCTTGCCGGCGCCCCCACCTGCCCAGACCTTGCCCGGCACCTGGCCGAGGCGCGCGCAAGGGGCGTGCACGTGCCGCGCCTCGTGCTGTGTGCCGCGCCAGAAGCCCCGGAAATCCCTGAAGCGCCCCTGCCGGATGCGATGATCTCCGCCGCCTGCCCGCCGGACCTGGCGCTGGAGCGGCTGGCCGAGACCGTGCGCCAGGCCCGGCGGATGGAGGAGGCGCGGTTGCGCCGGGCCGTCTTCGGCCCGCTGGCTCCGGGAGCCTTGCCGAGAGCGGCGCCTACCGGCGGTCTTGCCCGAGGCATTCCGGTGCTGGTCGCCGGCGACAGTGCGCGCATCGGCATGGCGCTGTCCGGTCGCCTTGCCGCGCTCGACCTGCGCGGCTGCCTCACGGCGGAGGCCGCGCTCGCCGCGCTGGACGAGGCCCCTGCCCGGCTGCTGGTGAGCGACCTGCCCGTACCCCGCGCGGCCGAGTTGCTCGCCCGCCTTCGCGCCGATCCGCGCCATATCGCCCTGCCCGTGCTGGCGCTGTGCGCCGACGAGGCGGAGGGGGCTGCCCTGCTGACGAGTGGGGCCAGCGACTGCGTGCCGCGCAGGGCCGCGCCGCAGGTCCTCGCCCGGCATCTCCTGTGCCTGCTGCGGGCCGGCGCGCGCCGGGCGCTTGCCGACCGGGTGCTGGCCGGCTATCGCCCGCGCCATCGTTCGGGCAAGGGCCTGCCGGTGCTGCCGCGCGAGGCGTTCGAGCGCTATCTGGCGGCGCTCGGCGAAGCGCTCGCCTTGCGCGGAGCGGAGCCGCTGACCCTGCAACTGGCGCAGATCGCCCCGCCGCCGCTCACCTCCATGGCCGCGAATGACGATCCTTTCGCAGGTGCCGCCGTCAACCCCGTCCTTTCGGCGACGCTTGCTGCATCGCGCGAGGAGGATTTTGTTGCTACGGTCGAGGGGCTGGGCGATATCGCCGTGCTGCGGGATGCGGAGGCGCAGGAGCGCATCCGCCGGCGGATCGGCGCCATCGTCGCCAGCACCGCCTTTGCCTGACGCGTCCTAAGGCGCGCTCCCTTCGCGCTCCTGGCGCAACCGACGAAAGGACTGCCCATGCACGCCGAGACGGAGACCGACACCGCGAGCGGGCAGCAGGCAGCCGCCCGGACCGCCGCCGATCAGGCCGCGATGCCCATCGACGTCATTTCCGACGTGGTCTGCCCCTGGTGCTATATCGGCAAGCGGCGGCTGGAAAAGGCGCTGGCGAGCCTGCCGGACATTCCCGTTGCCCTGCGCTGGCAGCCCTATCAGCTCGACGCGACGATCCCGCCGCAGGGCAAGGACCGCCAGCAATATCTGATGGAGAAATTCGGCAGCCAGGCGCGCATCGACGCGCTGCACGAGCAGATCGCCGCCGCCGGCCTGCAGGAAGGCATCCCCTTCGCCTTCGAACGCATCCGCACCTCGCCCAACACGCTGGACTGCCACCGCCTGCTGCTGTGGTCGCGCGCCGACGGGCTGCAGAGCGAGATGGCCGAGCGGCTGTTCCGCCTCTATTTCCTGGAAGGCGCGGACCTCAGCGACCCGCAGACGCTGGTCTCGGCCGCCGCCGATGTCGGCATGATGTCGGATCTCGTCGCCGAACTGCTGCCGACGGATTCCGACCGCAACAAGATCACCGCCGCCGTCGAGCAGGCCCACCGCATCGGCGTCACCGGCGTCCCCGCCTTCATCATCGACGAACGCTTCATCGTCATGGGCGCGGAAAAGCCGGAAACCCTCGCCGCCGCGATCAAGCACGCCTATGAGACGAAGGCTGGGTGAGGGCAAAACAATCCGTCACACTTGATTTTTTTCGACAAACACACCAGCATGCTTGAGTTGTCTCACGGGCAAGGGGTCCACAGGTGAACACTCTGCTTAGCACCGCTCATGAAACGCTTGAACACGACATCGACCCGGACTTTTTGGCTTCTGTAGGCAAGAATTTGGCCTGGGAGTATCCTTCCCTGTTTGAGCGAATTAATAAGGATCCAGCGATCCCAGAGGAATTGAAAGCCGAAATATACTCAAAACAACGCGCCTATTGCGCGGTAAAATCTCTCCTTTTCGCATGTAAAATACATGGAGTTCCCTACGAATTCAGAACGCTTTCATGTAACGGACAAAAAAAGCTACTCGTAAAAATTGGCCGAATCGTAGTTATTCAGGAGCCAATGCTGGAAGTTCTGGAACCTCCGCGGACTTCAAACTACAAGCGACAACTAGTGTCTGCTACTGGGTTCGTGCAGCAAATTGAAATGGATTTTGGAGATTCGTACAGAAGGATAATCGACTGGAGTGGAAGCCTTGTTGCAGTTCTTCTTCATGCGCCCGCGGGACCTAAATTCACTTTAGAAGACCGATCGCTGGGAGCTTTTATGCTCGGCGTTCCAAATGAATCTTATACCGGCTGGTTGATGCGTTTAGATCTTCATCGCGTCGCGGTATTTGGCTTCGACGCAATGACTGACGGTGTGGTGGAGCCACGAGCAACCGAAGCGCCCGTGGTGCAGAAAGACAACGTCGTTGTAAAAGTAAGACGGCGCGAGATTAAACGTAACGGAGATGTAGCATGAGTGTTGGTGTGCCTAATTTTCAAGGAGCACGCCTTAAGGAGGCCCGGTTATCTCGCGGCTTATTTAAGAACGCCCTTGGCGCCTTAGTCGGCGTTACAGGGCAGGCAATCACAAACTACGAAGAAGGAAAAGACAGCCCGCAGCCTGAGCGCTTCGGAAGGATCGTTAATGCGCTTAATTTCCCTAGGGATTTTTTTTTCAAACCAATCTTTGAGGAAGATCTCGGCGTCGTTCACTGGCGATCTCGCGCCGCCGAAAGCAAAAGTGCGCGAGAGATGTCAGAACAACGCATGAAATGGCTCAGAGAAATATTCTACTTTTTGAATGAGGAGGTGGAATTTTCGGAAGAGGTTTTACCAAATCTAGATCTCCCAAGTGATTTCAAAAACATAACAAATGATCATATTGAGAATGCGGCCGAAAAAATTCGGGAGCATTGGGGGCTTCGATCTGAGCCTATTCCGGATATGATACTAGCATTAGAAAATGCGGGAATACCTGTGGTTGCCTTGAATATTGTATCCGACAAGCAGGACGGCTTCTGCTTTCACTCACCTAGATTAGGCAGAACATTCGTCGGTGTAAATACAAACAATGCAAGTGCATCACGGGTAAGGCTGGACGCGGCACATGAACTTGGTCACATGGTTTTGCACCGAAACGTCACGAAATCTCAGGTAAACACTCCTGCATCCCATAAGATTATCGAGAAACAGGCTTTTCGATTTGCTGGAGCACTCCTATTTCCAAAGAAAGCCTTTCTGCGTGAAGTTAACGTTATTTCATTGGACAACCTCTGCATCTCGAAGAGGCGCTGGGGAATCGCGATCTCCGCAATGATCGTAAGGGCTCAGGATCTTGGCCTGCTTAATCAAGATGAATCGTCTTATTTATTTAGGCAATTGACAAAAAGAAGGTGGCGAGGACCTCTGAGAGAGCCGTTTGACCGAGAGATGTCGATAGAGCGGCCGCGAATGTTAAGGAGAGGGTTTGAAGTTCTTTTGGGGTCCGGCTTTTTTGCTCGCTCGTCTATACTGTCCGAGTTGTCCTTACCTGCTGAGGAAATCGAGGAGATCGCATGCCTTGAACCAGGTACTTTGACTGATTCGGTGAGCCAAATGCCTCCAATATCTTTGCGAAATGAACGCCGAGAGGTACTAGATTTGGAATCGGGGAAAATTATCCAATTTCCTCGTCGTATCGTTTGAGACGAGGAATTTCGGAAACGCAAATGAAATGGCTTAAGCTCGCTGGTTTTCTTGGAAAAGAATGCTTCTCGCCGTGTATCAAACAACAGTGCGACGAAGCGTTCTCTTTTTGGGCTGGCTAAGCGAGAATGTATCGGGCGTCTGAGCATCCCTAGCCTAGCGACAAACAAAAACCCGGCGCGCTGGATGCGCACCGGGTTTCGGTGTTTCAGGCGTTGAAGCGCGAGGGGCTGATCAGCCCTTCAGGATGCTGCGGCCGGCATAGCGGGCCTGCTCGCCCAGCTCTTCCTCGATGCGGATGAGCTGGTTGTACTTGGCGAGCCGGTCGGAACGGGCCAGCGAGCCGGTCTTGATCTGCCCGCAATTGGTGGCGACGGCGAGGTCGGCGATGGTGCTGTCCTCGGTCTCGCCCGAGCGGTGCGACATGACGGCGGTATAGGCCGCCTTATGCGCGGTCTCCACCGCGTCCAGCGTCTCCGTCAGGGTGCCGATCTGGTTGACCTTGACCAGGATCGAGTTGGCGACGCCCTTCTCGATGCCCTCGCGCAGGCGCACCGAATTGGTGACGAAGAGATCGTCGCCGACGAGCTGGCACTTGGAGCCGACCAGATCGGTCAGCGCCTTCCAGCCGGCCCAGTCGTCCTCGGCCATGCCGTCCTCGATGGAGATGATCGGGTAGCGACCGACGAAATCGGCGAGATAGGCGGCCATCTCGTCCGGGCCGAGCACCTTGCCCTCGCCGGAAAGGTGATACTTGCCGTCCTTGAAGAACTCCGTGGAGGCGGCGTCGAGCGCCAGGCAAATGTCCTCGCCCGGGCGGTAACCGGCCTTCTCGATGGACTTCATGATGAAGCCGAGCGCGTCCTCGGTCGAGGCGAGGTTCGGGGCAAAGCCGCCCTCGTCGCCGACATTGGTGTTGTGGCCGGCGTCCTTCAGGCCCTTCTTCAGGGTGTGGAAGACTTCCGCGCCCATGCGCACCGCGTCGGCGAGCGTGTCGGCGCCGACCGGCATGATCATGAATTCCTGCACGTCGATCGGGTTGTCCGCATGGGCGCCGCCGTTGATGATGTTCATCATCGGCACGGGCAGAAGGCGCGCGCCGGCGCCGCCCACATAGCGGTAAAGCGGCAGGCCGGCCGACTGGGCCGCGGCGCGGGCGACGGCCAGCGACACGCCGAGGATGGCGTTGGCGCCGAGGCGCGCCTTATTCGGCGTGCCGTCGAGGGCGATCATCGCCTCGTCGATCTTGATCTGGTCTTCCGCATCCAGGCCGCCGATGGCATCGAAGATCTCGGTGTTGACCGCGTCGACCGCCTTCTGCACGCCCTTGCCGAGGTAGCGGGCGCCGCCGTCGCGCAGCTCCACCGCCTCATGCGCGCCGGTCGAGGCGCCGGAGGGCACCGCGGCCCGCCCGAAGGCGCCGTCTTCCAGATACACGTCGACCTCGACGGTCGGGTTGCCCCGGCTGTCGAGGATCTCGCGGGCGGTGATGTCGACAATTGCGGTCATTCTCGTCTCCCTGCGGGTGGGACTTTGTGAAAGTGGGTGGGCCAAGGCTGGTTGGACCTGCCGCCGTCCGGCTGTTCCTAGCCGAGCCGGGCGACAAGGAAAAGGCCGTGTCAGATGCCGCGCGGGCGCGACTTGGCGATGCGGTCGAAGGCCATCAGGTCGGCGAGCAGATCCTTCAGGTCCTTGAGCGCGATCATGTTCGGCCCGTCGGAGGAGATGGTGTTGTCCGGGTCCGGGTGGGTCTCGATGAAGACGCCGGCAACGCCGACGGCAACGGCCGCGCGCGCCAGCACCGCCACCATGTGGCGCTCGCCGCCCGAGGAGGTGCCCTGCCCGCCCGGCTGCTGCACCGAATGGGTCGCGTCGAAGACGACCGGCGCGCCGGTCTGCGCCATGATCGGCAGCGCGCGCATGTCGGACACCAGGGTGTTGTAGCCGAAGGAGGCGCCGCGCTCGGTCAGGAGCACGTTGGGATTGCCGGTCTCGACGATCTTGGCGAGGACGTTCTTCATGTCCCAGGGGGCGAGGAACTGGCCCTTCTTGACGTTGATGATCGCGCCGGTCTTGGCGGCGGCGACCAGGAGGTCGGTCTGGCGGCAGAGGAAGGCGGGGATCTGCAGCACGTCGACGACCTCGGCCACCGGGGCGCACTGGTCGGCGGAGTGGATGTCGGTCAGCACCGGCATGCCATACGTCTCGCGGATTTCGGCAAAGACCGGCAGCGCCTCGTTGAGGCCGACGCCGCGCGAGGCGGCGATGGAGGTGCGGTTGGCCTTGTCGAAGGAGGCCTTGAAGACGACGGAAATGCCGAGGCTGTCGGCGATTTCCTTCACCGCGGCGGCGCATTCCAGCACATGCGCCCGGCTCTCCATCTGGCAGGGGCCGGCGATCAGCGACAGCGGCGCGTCCTGCGAGAAGGCGACGTTCCCGACGGTCACGGTTCGATTGCATGTCTCGGTCATGGCAGCTCGTCTCTCCTGCTGGGCCAGCCCCAACTCATGGGCCGCCCGCCCGCTGGCGCGTTCCGCCCGTCAGTAGTCCGCATGGCGCGCGCGCGCAAGCGCCTCGGCGGTCCGGGGCGGTCGTTCCCTTGCCCAATCCTTGCCCCAATCCTGGGACAAAGCTTGCGCGGATTGGCGCGAAGTCGTTGCGCCGACATTCTTTTCGCCAACTTGGTTCCGTCATCCTTTCAGGTTACCTTGCGGCCCGTGCCGCCTCCCGATTCCACCAGACACGGAAAATGCGTTTCATGCAGAACAAGAAGATCCGCAAGGCAGTCCTTCCGGTGGCTGGCCTCGGCACCCG
The DNA here is from genome assembly GCF_900185745.1 of Stappia sp. TSB10GB4. NCBI lineage: Bacteria > Pseudomonadati > Pseudomonadota > Alphaproteobacteria > Hyphomicrobiales > Stappiaceae > Stappia > Stappia sp. TSB10GB4. The sequence goes on from NZ_FYAV01000047.1 coordinate 49,233, forward strand.
TTTCCTGCCCGCGACGAAGGCCCTGCCGAAGGAGATGCTGACCATCGTCGACCGGCCGATCATCCAGTATGTGGTCGACGAGGCGCGCAATGCCGGCATCGAGCACATCGTCTTCGTCACCGGGCGCAACAAGCACGTGATCGAGGACCATTTCGACATCGCCTACGAGCTGGAGGACACGCTGCGCGCCCGCTCCAAGCAGGCGGCGCTGAAGCTGCTCGAGGCGATCCGCCCGGCCCCCGGCACCACCAGCTTCACCCGCCAGCAGGAGCCGCTGGGCCTCGGCCATGCCATCTGGTGCGCCCGCGACATCATCGGCAACGAGCCCTTCGCGATCCTGCTGCCGGACATGCTGATGAAATCCGAGCCGGGCTGCCTGTCGCAGATGGTGGAGATCTACAATGCGTCCGGCGGCAACGTCATCTCGGTCGAGGCCGTACCGGAGGACCAGACCCAGAACTACGGCATCGTCGAGGTCGACGGCGATGCGAGCGCGCGGACCTTCACCATCACCGGCATGGTCGAAAAGCCGGCGCCGGGCACGGCGCCGACCAACCTGTTCATCAACGGTCGCTACATCCTGCAGCCGGAGATCTTCCAACTGCTCGGCAGCCAGGAGACCGGCGCCGGCGGCGAGATCCAGCTCACCGACGCGATGATCTCGCTGATGGGCATGCAGCCCTTCACCGGCCTGCGCTTCGAGGGCGAGACCTACGACTGCGGCTCCAAGTCCGGCTTCCTTGCCGCCAACATCGCCTTCGCGCTGGAGGATGAGGAGCTCGCCCGCGAGCTGCGGCCGCTGCTGCGCTCGCTGCTCGACGCCTGAGGACATCGATGCGCAAGATCCTCGTCACGGGCTCGGCCGGGTTCATCGGATTTCACCTGGCAAACCGCCTGCTCGCCGACGGATGGCAGGTGATCGGTCTCGACTGCGTCAGCCCCTATTACGATCCCGCGCTGAAGGAAGCGCGGGTGAAGATCCTGCGCCAGCATCCGAACTTCATCGAGGCAAGGATCTCGCTGGAGGACCGCCCGGCGGTGATGGCGCTGATGGCCGAGCACGCGCCGCAACGGATCATTCATCTCGCGGCGCAGCCGGGCGTGCGCTACTCGCTGGAAGCGCCGCAGGCCTATGTGGATGCCAATGTCACCGGTTTCCTGACGGTGCTGGAGGCGGCGCGCGCCCACACCGTCGACCATGTGGTCTTCGCCTCCACCTCCTCGATCTATGGATTGGACGAGACGATGCCGCTGTCGCCGCATCGCGGCGGCAATCATCCGATCTCGCTCTATGCGGCGACGAAGAAGGCGAACGAGGCGATGGCGCACAGCTACGCCCACCTCTTCCGCATTCCGCTCACCGGCCTGCGCTTCTTCACCGTCTACGGCCCCTGGGCGCGGCCGGACATGGCGCTCTACAAGTTTACCCGGGCGATCCTGTCGGGCCAGCCGATCGACATCTACAACAATGGCGAGATGCTGCGCGACTTCACCTATGTCGACGACATTGTCGAGGGCATCGTGCGCATCGCCGACCGGCCGCCGGCGGTCAACGAGGACTGGGACGCGGCCGCCGCCGACCCGGCGACCAGCTCCGCCCCCTATCGGATCCACAATATCGGCAATTCCGAGCCGGTGAAGCTGCTGCGCTATGTCGATGCCATCGAGGCGGCCTGCGGCGTCACGGCGGTCCGCAACATGATGCCGCTTCAGCCGGGCGACGTTCTGGCCACCTGGGCGGATGTCGAAGACCTGACCCAGGCGACGGGCTTCCGCCCCCGCACCTCGGTGGAGGACGGCGTGCGTGCCTTCGTCGAGTGGTATCGGGATTTCTATAAGGTCTGAGGCCTGCAGGCGGCCGGCTGCAGAAGCCGGCGTCGATCAGCGCGTGGACCGATTGCCCAACATGTCGAGATAGGCCTTCTGCATGTCGCTGATGCGGCCGGCGACGCGCGCATTGGCCTTGAAGGCATTTTCCGCCTGCATCATGTCGACGATGGCCCCCGCCATATCCGGCGAGAAACCAATGGCCGGCGCTCCGGTGGCAGGCGACTGGTCGCCGTCCGCGCTCTGTCCGTCCGTCGTCTCCCGACCGCTCGCGGCGAGCAACGCATTGCCCGCTTCGGCTCCGGCCGCAACGATGCGGCGGGCGGACGCCTCGAAGCGCTGACCGGCGGCCTGTAGGCCTGAAAGGGAGATGGACAGGGCAGACATGATCTGCACAGTATCCCCGTCCCCTCTTAACGAATCCTGAGTCCATTCCCTCGCATTCGAGCCAGGCGCGCCAAAGCCGCCACTGTCATTTCAACCAAGGATTGCAATGCCATGCTCCTGACGCTCTCGATCACCGGCCCGTTCTTCGCTGTCATTGCCTTCGGGTTCTTCGCCGCGAAGCGAGGCTGGATGCCGGACGGAGCGGTGCGCAGCCTGAATGTCTTCGTGTTCAACTTCGCGATGCCGGCGCTGGTGATCCGAGCGCTGGCGGGGCAGGACATCATCGCGGCACTGACCGGGCCGATGGTGCCGGTGTGGATCCTGGCCGGAGCCGTAACCTTCGGCCTCGCCATGCTGGCCATGCGCATCCTGTGCGGAGGTGGCCTCGCTGAAATGGCCGTCAGCGGCCAGGCGGCGACAATCGGTAATATCGGGTTTCTCGGACTGCCCTTGATGCTCGCAGCCTTCGGTGACCGGGCGGCGGCGCCCATGGCCGTCGTTCTGGTATTGGACCTGACGATCTTCATTCCGCTCTGCATCGGGCTGCTGGAATGGTCCTCCGGCAAGGGCGCGAGCTGGCGGCTGGTCGTCACCGTGGCGAAAGGCGTGATCTTCAACCCGTTCGTGCTCGCCATCGTCGGCGGCACGCTCCTGTCGCTGGCGGGAGGGAAACTGCCGCAGGCGGGAGAGAACCTGCTCAACTTCCTTGGGGATGCAGCCGGCGCCACCGCCCTTTTCTCGCTTGGGGTGCAGCTTGCCGCACGGCGGGTCGAGGGCGAGGCACGGGCGATCTCGCTGATGATCGTGATGAAGCTGTTTGTGCATCCGCTCGCCGTCCTTACCGCTGCGACACTGTTTGGCCTGGATGCGGCGCGCACGGCGGTGCTGGTGGTGGTTGCATCGCTGCCGATCGCCGGCAATGTCTTCGTCGTTGCCGAGCGCTATGGCATCTTCATCCAGCAACTGTCGGCGGCGATCCTGTTGTCGACCACAGCCGGCGTGGTCACCGTGTCCCTCGCTTTGATGTGGGCGGGATTGTGAGCAAAGGCCGCTCCACGGGGGCTGACAGAAGCGCCTCGCCGTCCCATATTGTCCGCGACAGGGCCGGATTCTCGGGAATTGGCCCGCTTCCTTCCTCGTGAGATCTTTCAGGACCCCATGACCGACGCTGCCGCAGTCGCCGACCGCAATCCGTTGCTTGCCGAATGGACCGCGCCCTTCGGGCTGCCGCCCTTCGGCGAAATCGAGCCCTGGCACTACGAGGCGGCCTTCGGGGCGGCATTGAAGCTGGCGCGGCAATCGATCGACGGGATTGCCGCCGACCCGCAGGCCGCGAGCTTTGCCAATACGATCGAAGCAATGGAGCTCTCGGGCCGCGACTTGACACGGGTTGCTTCCGTGTTCTTCAACCTTGCGGGCAGCCATACGTCCGACGAGTTGCAGCGGATCGAGCGCGATATTGCGCCGAAGCTTGCGCGCCATTCCAGCGAGACGCTGCTGAACCAGGCACTCTATGCCCGCGTCGCGGCGCTGTGGGAGGCGCGCGACAGTCTTGCTCTCAACGAGGAACAGGCGCGCGTCCTGGAACGCTACCATCGCATGTTCACCCGCGCCGGCGCGGCCCTCGATGAGGCCGGACGCCAGCGCATGGCCGAGATCTCGCAGCGGCTCGCCGTGCTGGGGACGCGGTTCTCCCAGAACGTGCTGGCCGATGAGGCGGGATATCACCTTCTGCTGGAGAGCGAGGACGATCTCGCCGGCCTGCCCGGCTTCCTGCGCCAGGCGGCGGCCGAGGCGGCGAGCGAGCGCGGTCACCCGGGCAAGCATGTCATCACCCTGTCGCGTTCGCTGATCGAGCCGTTCCTGCAGTTCTCGACGCGGCGCGACCTGCGCGAGACCGCGTTCAAGGCCTGGATCTCGCGCGGCGAGACCGGCGGCGACACGGACAATCGCGCGGTCATCGCCGAGATCCTGAGGCTGCGCGAGGAGCGAGCCAGGCTGCTCGGCTTCGACAGCTTCGCCGCGTACAAGCTGGACGACACGATGGCCGGCACACCGGATGCGGTTCGCGACCTGCTGGAGACTGTCTGGAGCCCGGCGGTGGCGCAGGCCCGCAAGGAAGCGGAGGCTCTGCAGCGGCTCGCCGCCGAGACGGGGGACAATATCGCCATTGCCCCCTGGGACTGGCGCTTCTACGCGGAGAAGCTGCGCCTGCGCGACCATGCGCTCGATGAGGCAGAGCTGAAGCCGTATTTCCAGTTGGAGAAGATGATCGAGGCGGCGTTCCACACCGCCGGGCGCCTGTTCGGTCTGACCTTTCGAGAGGTCGACGGGCTGAAGCTCTATCACCCGGATGTGCGCGCCTTCGAGGTGCTGGATGCCGATGGCGGTCATGTCGGCCTGTTTCTCGGCGACTATTTCAACCGCTCGACCAAGCGCAGCGGCGCCTGGATGAGTGCCTATCGCCGGCAGGAGAAGCTGGCGGCCGACATCCGTCCGATCATCGTCAACGTGATGAACTTCGCCAAGGCGCCCAAGGGGCAGCCGACGCTGCTGACCTTTGACGATGCGCGCACGCTGTTCCACGAATTCGGCCATGCCCTGCACGGGCTGCTCTCCGACGTGACCTATCCGGTGATCTCCGGCACGTCCGTGGCGCGCGACTTCGTCGAACTGCCCTCGCAGCTCTACGAGCACTGGCTGTCCGAGCCGGAAGTGCTGTCGCGCTTCGCCGTGCATGTGGAGACCGGCGAACCGATGCCGGCAGACCTGATGGAGCGGGTTCTGGCGGCGCGCAACTTCAACCAGGGATTCGCGACGGTCGAGTATCTCTCCTCCGCGCTCTTCGACCTCGACGTCCACACTCGCCAGGCGGACGGCGAGGCCGATATCGAGGCGCTGGAACATGAAACGCTCAGCCGTATCGGCATGCCGGCGGAAATCACCATGCGCCACCGGCCGACCCATTTCGCCCATGTGTTCTCGGGCGATGGCTATTCGGCAGGCTATTACAGCTACATGTGGTCGGAAGTGATGGACGCGGACGCCTTCACCGCCTTCGAGGAAACCGGCGACATCTTCAACGCGGACCTCGCCCGGCGGCTGCGCGAGGCGATCTATTCCGCCGGTGGCCGGCAGGACCCGAAGGACGCCTATGTCGCCTTCCGCGGCGCCCTGCCCGATGCCGGGCCGCTGCTCAAGAAGCGCGGCTTCGCCTGAGACCGGGCGGCAGGCATCAGCCGACACTTTCTTCTGCGACGTCGATGAAGGCGCGCACGATCCGGAGCGCGCGCTTGTCAGCAGGGGTGACAAGCACCGTCCGGTAGGCCTCCGGCATCTCGGCGATCGGCCGCACGACAAGCTGGCGCGACGGGAAGAAGCTCGCGCCGAGCAGCAGGCCGACGCCGACGCCGTGCAGAACGGCCTCCTTGACCACCGGATAGCTCGTCATCTCCATCACGCGGTCGAGCGCAAGGCCGTTCCTGGCAAGGGCCTGCGACACCGCGCGCCGCGTGAGAGAGCCGCCCTCGGGCAGCACGACGCATTCCTGCGCGAGATCGCGTAGCGACAGGGTCTTCTGGCGGGCGAGCGGATGCTCGCCGCGCAGATAGGCCATGAAACAGGCGCGCTCCAGCTCAAGCTCGTACATGCCCTCGACGTGCTCGGGCTCGGTCACGACCGCGATGTCGACATCGCGCCCGCGCAAGCGCTGCATCGCCACCGACCAACTGTGTAACGAGAAGGCCACCCGGACGCCGGGATAGCGGCGGTTGAAGGCGGCGATCAGCGGCAGAACGGGGCGCGGCGCATTGGCGATGACCCGCAGATGCCCCGATTCGATGGCCCCGTAGGCCTGCAGGCGTTCACCGACAAGCTGGGTCAGGGTGAAGACCCGGTCGGTGAGCTCGAACAGGTCCTGTCCGGGGCGCGTCAGCTCGAGCCCTCCGCGACGGCGCACGAACAAGGGCACCCCCATCAACCGCTCGAGTTTGGCGACATGCTGCGTCACCGCCGACTGGGTGATGCCGAGCACCGTCGCCGCGCGGGAAAATCCGCGCTCGCGCGCCGCTACGGTAAACGCCTCGAGCTGGGCCAGACCGGGTTTCACGGGCGTTTCTCCTGCCGGGTGGATGGGACTCCGCCGTATCATTAGCAGGGCTTATTTCCGGTTATGTGACTGTCAACCCGACTTGCTAGGCAGTGTCCGCAAGGGACAAACAGTGAGGCCGATCCAATGGCAAGCGTAACGCTAGAGGGCATCCGGAAAAGCTACGAGCGGACGGAGATCCTGAAAGGGATCGACCTGACGATAGAGGACGGATCGTTCCTGTCGCTGCTCGGACCGTCAGGCTGCGGGAAGTCCACGCTGCTGCGCATCATCGCCGGGTTGGAGCGCCAGAACTCGGGGCATGTGCGGATCGGCGACGACGTGGTCGACGCCGTGCGACCATCGGAGCGCAACCTCTCCATGGTGTTCCAGTCCTATGCGCTGTATCCGCATCTGAGTGTGGCGGACAACATCGCCGTGCCGTTGCGCATGCGTCGGCTGTCGACGCTGCAGCGCATGCCGCTGATCCGCCACGCGGTGCCAGGGACACACGCGGTGGAGCGGGAGATCCGCGCGGAGGTGGCGCGCACAGCCGAACAGCTCGGCCTCGGCGCGCTGATGCGGCGCAAGCCCGGCCAGCTTTCCGGCGGCCAGCGCCAGCGCGTGGCGGTCGGGCGGGCGATGGTGCGCCAGCCGCGCGCCTTCCTGCTCGACGAGCCGCTGTCCAATCTCGACGCCAAGCTGCGCGTGCACATGCGCACGGAAATCGCCCAACTGCACCGGGCGCTGGGCGCCACCTTCATCTACGTGACGCATGACCAGGCCGAGGCGATGACCATGTCCGACAGGATCGCGGTCATGGCCGAGGGCGAGATCCTGCAGGTCGGGACGCCGGACCAGATCTACGACGAGCCGGCTTGCCTGCGCGTGGCGGAGTTCATCGGCAGCCCGAAGATCAATGTCCTGAACGGCACGGTCGACGACGCCGGGACCGTCCGGCTTGGTGGCCGCGACACCGGCTGCGCCGCGACAGCGGCGCCGGGCTCGGGTGTCAGTCTGGGCATCCGGCCTGAAGCGATCGCCTTGCGCGCGCCGGACGACGCCGGATTGCGGGGCCGCCTCGCCCATACGGAAAATCTCGGCGCGGACGTGTTCGTTCATCTCGCGGTCGAGGGGTGCGAGGCTCCGGTCGTGGTGCGGCTCAGCCAGGCCGAGGCGCGTCGGACACGCCTCGGCGACACGGTCGGGCTCGACTTCGTACCGGCCGCCGCGCGCCTGTTCGCCGCCGATGGCCGCCGGATTGCCCCGCGCGTTGGAGTGGCTGCCCATGTCTGACGCGAGCCTGCCCCTTGCCCGCGATGGCGTCGCCGCGCCCTTGGGCCGGTCGGCGCGGAAGAACGAGGCGGCCGCCACGGCCGCGCGGTCCCCGCACCAACTCGTTGCAACGGCGCTTCTGCTGCCCGCCGGCGTGCTCATGGTGCTCCTGGTACTCGGGCCGGTCGCCGCCGTGCTGCTGATGTCGCTGACGGACTACCAACTCGGCGCCTCCGGCTTTTCCTTCATCGGGTTTGAAAACTATGCCGCCCTGCTAGATGACCGCGTATTCTGGAAGGCGCTCGGCAACACGCTCGCCTATGTGGCGATCGTGGTGCCCGCCTCCGTCGGGCTCGGCCTCGCCGTGGCCCTGTTGATCGAGTCCGGCCGCAGCCTGCGCAGCCTCTACAGGGCGGTGTTCTTCGTGCCGGTGATGGCGACGCTGATCGCGATGGCGATCTCGTTCGAGTTCATGCTGCATCCGCAGTTCGGCCTCATCAATCTGATGCTCGCCGCGTTCGGCCTGCCGACCCACGCGTTTCTGAGCGAACCGGCGCTCGCCCTGCCGACGCTCGCGGCGATCGGCGTGTGGCAGATGTTCGGCTTCAACATGGTGCTGTTTCTCGCCGGGCTGGTGTCCATTCCGCGCCATCTCTACGAGGCGGCGGAACTCGACGGCGCCCGCTCCGCCTGGTCGCGGTTCCGCTTGGTCACGTGGCCCCTGCTCGGACCGGTCACCATGTTCGTGGTGCTGATCTCGGCGATCCGCTCGTTCCAGGTCTTCGACACGGTGCATGTGCTGACCAAGGGCGGCCCAAGCAAGGCCTCCGAGGTGCTGCTCTATTCGATGTACACCGAGGGCTTCGAGTTCTTCCGCTCGGGCCTCGCCGCAGCGATCGCGGTGGTGTTCCTCGCCTTCGTCCTGCTGCTCACGCTGATCAAGACGCGGGTGATCGAAAAGAGGGTCCACTACTGATGCGCCCGCCACTCTCCTCGCTGGCCGCCGCCCTGCCCGGCCTTGCCCGCCACGCCGCGCTGCTGGCGCTCGCCGCGCTGACCCTGCTGCCCTTCGCCTGGATGATCTCGACGTCGCTCAAGCCGGCCGGCGAAATCTTCCTCTCGGAAATCCGCTGGTGGCCGGAGCGCCTCGCCGCGGTCGAGAACTACAGCGCCGCCTTCGAGCGCGCACCGCTGCTGCGCTTCCTGGCCAATGGCGCGATCGTGACGCTGGCGATCTTCGCCCTGCAGGTGGTCGTCAACCTGCCGGCGGCCTATGCCCTGGCCAAGCTGCGCTTCATCGGACGCCAGACGGCCTTTGCCCTCGTCCTGTTCGCGATCCTCGTCCCGCAACAGGCAACCGCTGTGCCGCTGTTCCTGCTGTTCCACCAGCTCGGCCTGCTCGACAGCTATGCCGCACTGGTGGTGCCCTTCACGATCTCCGCCTTCGGCATCTTCCTGATGCGCCAGTTCTTCATGAGCGTTCCGGACGACCTGGTCGACGCTGCCCGGATGGACGGCATATCGGAGTTCGGCATCGTCTGGCGCGTCATGCTGCCGACCGCGATCCCTGCCGTCACCGCCTTCGGCATCTTCTCCGTGGTCTCGCACTGGAACGACTATTTCTGGCCGCTCGTCGCCATCAACTCGCCGCACCTGTTCACCCCGCCGCTTGGCGTCGCCGCCTTCCGCAACGAGGAAGCCGGCACCGACTACGGTCCGCTGATGGCGGCGGCCACGATCATCATCGCCCCACTGGTTATCGCCTTCCTGTTCGCGCAGCGCCGCTTCATCGAAGGCATCACCTTCACGGGCATGAAATAACCCCGAGAACGGACGGTCAACGTCCGCCGGACCTCTACCGCAGCCTCGTATGGAGATCCACATGCTGAAGCACGTCCTGCTTTCGGCCGCGATGACGCTTGCCGTCCTCCCGGCCGCCGCCCAGACCGAGATCGTCATCCAGTACCCCTATGGCGAGCTCTTCAACACCACACACGAGCAGATCCGGGAGGCCTTCGAGAAGACCAATCCCGACATCAAGGTGACGTTCCGCGCGCCCTACGAATCCTACGAGGAAGGCACGCAGAAGGTGCTGCGCGAGGCGATCACCGGCCAGATGCCGGACATCACCTTCCAGGGCCTGAACCGCGTCCGCATCTTCGTCGATCGCGGCATCGCGCAGCCGCTCGACGGTTTCATCGCCGCCGATCTGGAGCTGGAGACCGACGGCTTCCACAAGGCGATGTACGATATCGGCACACAGAACGGCCAAGTCTACGCGCTGCCCTTCGCGATCTCGCTGCCGATCATGTATGTCAATCTCGACCTTGTGCGTGCCGCCGGCGCCGATCCGGAGCTGCTGCCGACCACCTGGGCCGAGGTGATTGACCTCGCGCGCAAGATCAAGTCGGTTGGCGACGACATCAACGGCGTCACCTACGCCTGGGACATTACCGGCAACTGGCTGTGGCAGGCCCCGGTCTTCGCCCGTGGCGGCACGATGCTGGGCGAGGACGAGAGCAAGGTCGCCTTCGACGGAGAGGCAGGCCGTTTCGCGATCAACATGATCGCCGGCCTGGTGACCGAGGCCGGCATGCCGAACCTCACCCAGCCCGACATGCGCAGCGCCTTCGCCGCCGGCAAGACCGGCCTACACTTCACTTCGACCTCCGACCTCGCCAAGGTCACCTCGATGGTCGACGGCAAGTTCGACCTGAAGACCTTCACCTTCCCCGACGTGGTGCCGGGCACGGGCCGTCTGCCGGCGGGCGGCAATGTCGGCATCATCCTGACCAAAGACGCCGAAAAGCAGAAGGCTGCTTGGGAGGTGATGAAGTTCTGGCACGGCGCCGAAGGCGCGGCCATCATGGCGCGGACGACTGGTTACATGCCGCCCAACAAGAAGGCGAACGACGTCTACCTCAAGGACTTCTATACGGACAATCCGAACAACTACACCGCTGTCAGCCAGGTCGCCCTGCTGACCAAGTGGTACGCCTTCCCTGGCGAGAACGGGCTCAAGATCACCGACGTGATCAAGGATCACCTGAACTCGATCATCACCGGCGCACGGGCGCAGGAGCCCGATGCGGTGCTCGCCGACATGACCGCCGACGTGCAGAAGCTGCTGCCGAGGAAGTAACTCCGACAGCAGGCACGCCGGGCCATACGCCTGGCGTGCCTGCGCCGATCCGGCCCCTCAAGACCAAGCCAGACAAGATGAAGATCCTCCATTTCAGCGATATCCATCTGACCACGCCGGGGCACACGATCCAGGGCCGTGACCCGAACGCCAGTTTCGAGCGCGCCCTCGGCCATGCGCTGGCCGACCATGGCGATGCCGAACTGCTGGTGATCACCGGAGACCTTTCCGACTGGGGCGACCGGGCGGACTATGAACGCCTGCGCGACCGGCTCGCCAACCTGCCCCTCCCCATCGCGCTGTGCATCGGCAACCACGACGACCGCCCGACATTTCTCGACATATTTCCCGAACTCGCCGACCCGAACGGCTTCGTGCAGAGCGTGCGCGACGTCTCGGCGGGGCGCTGCCTAATGCTCGACACCTGGGAACCGCAGACCCATTCCGGGCACTATTGCGAAGCCCGGCTGGCCTGGCTCGAGGCCCGGCTTCGCGAACATGACGGCCCGTTCTTCCTGTTCATGCACCACAATCCGTTCCCGACCCATCTCGCGCCGCTCGACAGGATCGGCCTTGCCGACGGGAGGGCATTCCGCGACGCCGTCGCCCGCCACCGCGACCGGATCCGGCACATCTTCTTCGGGCATTGCCATCTGCCGCTGGCCGGCTCGACCGCCGGCGTGCCGACAACCTCGCTGCGCGGCACGAACCATGCCGGCATCGCGCTGTTCCGCGAACGCGAACTCTTGTCCAGTTCGGACCTGCCGGCGAGCTACGGAGTCGCGTTCATCGCAGCCGATCATGTCTGCGTACACATGGTCGAGTTCGGCTATGACGGCCCCGTGCGCACGGAGGGCAATCCGGATTACGCGGCGTGGAACCGGGAGACGATGGTGCGATGATCTCGGTGCAAGGCTGGCGTTGCGATCCGGCGAGAAAGCCTTCCAAATAGGGTGGAAAATTCGCCCACTCCCATATGGCGGACGCGGTCGCCGTCGCGCCGGAGCACGATCTCCATCTTGGCGAAGAGCGGCTTTGCCTGAGCCCCAGCGGCGTGAGCGAAGATCGACGGCGCGGAAGGTCTCCGCACCGCCGTTGCAAAGGTCAGATGACCTCGACCTTGCCGGTGGCGATATCGTAGAGCGCACCGACAACGCGCACCTTGCCGCCGGCAACGGCCTCGGCAACGATCGGGCCGGCGGCCTTCAGTTTTTCGACATTGTGCAGAACATTGGCACGGGTCGCGGCGGCGAGCGGATCGGCGGGCTTGTCGGCGAGCGCCGCCTCGACGCCCGGCTTCAGCATGCCGACGAGTTCCGGCAGGTGACCCGGCAGTTCCGTGCCCTCTTCCACCACGCGGATGGTCGCAGACACGGCGCCGCAGTTGGTATGGCCCATGACCACGAGAAGCGGGATGCCGAGCACGGCAACGCCGTACTCGATGCTGGCAAGCCCGCTGATGTCCACAAAGTTGCCGGCAACCCGCATCACGAACAGTTCGCCCGGCCCCTGATCGAAGAGAAGTTCGGGGGCGACGCGCGAATCGGCGCAGGAGAGAATTCCGGCGAAGGGGTACTGAGCTCCGGCACGCGCGGCGCGGCCGACCGAGAAGTCGCCGTTGCATCCGGCGTTGGCGACATAGCGCGAATTGCCCTCGACCAGCCGCGCCAGCGCGTCCTCTGGGGAAATGTCGTTGGGTGCGCTCGTCGCCTGCTCGGCGGCGGCGCTGCCCGGCAACGCGAAACCACCGGCGAAGGCCGTCGTCGCCGCCGCTGCCCCAAGTCCCAGCAGGCCGCGTCGCGACAGGGCGTAATGGTCAATCTCGCACATTTCTGGATCCTCCCCCAGCGTGCCGACACGGGCGTGCCGGCCTCCCGACCGCGCCATGGAGACGCATGCTCGACACATCCGCCGATCAGCCGGTTTCACGGCTACAACTAGACATGCCCTGTCTCAACGGGGGGTAAACCTTGCAGAACGAATGAGATGAAAACTGATGCTATGAGGTTCTGACAATCGGTGCTGGCGACAGGCGCCCTCGGCCGGAGCGCGCAAGACGCATTTCACCCGGAAAGGCGCCTTGTTCCTCCGCCAGCCCCCTCACGATCAGTGAGGGCGCTTCGGCTTGCGGTTCTTGTGCTTCGGCGGCTTGCCGCGATCGGTTGCCGGGGCCCTCTCCGGAGCCTTGTGCTTGCGGGCCGGCTTGCCGTCCTGCTTGAATTTCGGTTTGGATTGCCTCGGCGCTGCGCGCATCTCGCCGACAGGCGCGATCCTGATGCCCTTCTCGAGACTGCCAGGCTGCAGGATCTGCCAAGCGTAGCTACCAGCCTTGTCGGCGGAAATCTCGAAACGGGTTTCGCTTTCGTCGATCTTGATCGCGCCGACATCTCGTTTTGTCACCCCGCCGGCGTTGCAGATCATCGGCAGCAGGAACTTCGGGTCGGCGCGGTGCCTGCGCCCGAGCGAGATGGTGAACCAGACGCCGTCCTCCATGCTCGGGCCACGCGGCTCGCGGGTCGGCGCATGGTCCTCGCCGGACCGACGGACACGGTTGCCGGGACCACGGCTCTGCAGCGCTTCGGCAGGAAGCGGCAGGAGGTCCTCCGGAACCGGATGCGCGGCCAGGTTCTGGCGGAGGAACGCGGCCGCAATACGCTGCGGTCCGACCCGCTCCAGCAACTCGGCCACGAAATCCGCCTCCTGCTCATCGGGTTCCGCCGCCGAGACGGCGGCATCCAGGATCTGCCGGCGGTAGCGGGCCTCAATCTCCGCAATGCCGGGAGCCGCACGCATGGTCGCGGTGAGCTGCGCCATTGTCAGAACGCGATGCGCTGCCCCACGCCTGTTTTCGGGAACAATGAGCACGCAGATGCCCTTTCGGCCGGCGCGCCCGGTGCGCCCGGACCGATGCAGCAGGGTCTCCGGTTTGCTCGGCAGGTCGGCGTGGACCACGAGGTCGAGGTTGGGAAGGTCGATGCCGCGCGCCGCCACATCGGTCGCAACGCAGACGCGCGCGCGTCCGTCACGCATGGCCTGGAGCGCGTTCGAGCGCTCCGATTGTGCCATCTCGCCCGAAAGCGACACCACCGAGAAGCCGCGATTGACGAGGCGCGCCGTGAGGTGGCGAACCGCTTCGCGCGTGTGGCAGAACACCAGGGCGCTCTTGCTGTCCGACTCCAGCAGCGTGTTGATGATTGCGTGCTCGCGCTCGTCGCGCCGCACCAGCATCACCTGATAGTCGATGTCGGCATGCTGGTCGGTGGTCGCGAGCGTCTCGACACGCACCGCATTGGTCTGGACCGTCTTGGCGAGTTCGGCAATGCCCCGCCTGACGGTCGCCGAGAACAGAAGCGTCCGGCGGTCCTTGGGAGACGCGCCGAGGATGAATTCCAGGTCGTCGCGAAATCCGAGGTCCAGCATCTCGTCGGCTTCGTCGAGCACCACCGCGCGAATGCCGCCAAGGTCCAGCGCACCCCGCGTGATGTGATCACGCAGGCGGCCGGGCGTGCCGACGACGAGGTGGGCGCCCCGTTCAAGCGCGCGGCGTTCAGTGCGGATGTCCATGCCGCCGACGCAGGTCGCGATCCTGATCTGCGTCGCCGCATAGAGCCAAGCGAGTTCCCGTTGAACCTGAATGGCGAGCTCGCGCGTCGGCGCGATGATCAGACCCAGCGGCGCGGCCGCAACGTCAAAGCGTGTCGCGCTGCCGAGCAGGGTCGACGCGATGGCAATGCCGAAGGCGATCGTCTTTCCCGATCCGGTCTGCGCCGAGACAAGAAGGTCGGCGTCGCCATACTCTTCGTTCGTCATCTCCAACTGGACCGGCGTCAGTTGGCTGTACCCCTTCGCGGCCAGAGCGGACGCAAGGGCCGGATGTATCCCGGCGATCGGGGATGTGGAGTTGGGATCGTTATTCGGCGTCATGGTCACCATCTTTGCGAACTGCCGAATATCATAGCGTCGGCGCTTTGGGCAGCGATTGTTGGGGGATCATCGTCCACCGGCGCCCCGGGGTGGACGGGCCTCTCCCATCGGTCAGGGGCGACGGCCCGCACATTCACCACGACCGCCGCTGCCGCGCAAGTGCCGCGGCCGAAACAAAACGGGCGGCGCCGCCGGCGCCGCCGCTGTTCCTGTCCTGTTGTCATGAACAGCGCAACCCGGATCACCCCTCCGCCAGCAGTCCCTCAACGTAAGGGGCGAAGCTGCGCCAGCACTCCAGGACGAACCTGTCGCTGCCGGTGCGCCACAGCACGATCTCTGCCTTGGTGAAGAGCGTGCGTGTCACCATGCCGACCGGAAAGGCGACGGGGTCGAGATCGAGGAAGACATGCGCGTTGAGAAGGTCGGCAACACCCGGCCCTTCCAGCAGCAGCGCGATGTTGCGCTCCGACACGTCGACCAGCGAGTGCGGCGTGTCGCCGAGCACGGCGGCAAGCTCGCCGGCAAGACTGCGGGCGAGCCCATCGACAGCCTGCGGTCCGTCGGCGGCCGGACGGGCGAGCAGAAGCCATTCGTCCGGCCCCTGCCAGAGCGCAGCGCGATCGCCTGCCCTGCCGGCCGCAAGCGGAGTCTGCGGCAAGGACACGCCGAATGCCTCCCCGACTTTCGCTGCCGCGCCGGAATCGCCCCGGAACACGAAGCGGACCAGCGGACCGGCGCGGTGAAGGGCGGTGCCCGCAGCGGCATGCGGCGGCAGAGCAAGGGCCTCGGCGGGCGCATGAAACAAGGTGTCAGACATTGAGCCGGCTTCCTTCCGGATCGACGAAGAGCGGCGGGACCACCTCGACGGCAATCGCGCCATTCGGCATCGGCACATGCAGGATCTCGCCGTGGCGGGCACGGCCGTTGGCGATCATCGCGAGCGCGATGGGCCGACCGGCAGCGGCCGACATGTAGGACGAGGTGACATGGCCGAGCGCGGGCGTGCGCGGCGCCGGATCGGCCTCCGCCGTGACCTGGGCGCCCTCTTCCAACAATGCCCTGCCGTCCCTGGTCAGCAGACCGACGAGCTGCTTGCGGCCCGGCGCGACGAGATCCGGACGCGCGAGCGAACGTTTGCCGACGAAATCGGGTTTGGCCTTGCCGATGGCCCAGGCCATGCCGACATCGTCCGGCGTCACCGTACCGTCGGTCTCCTGGCCGACGATGATATAGCCCTTCTCGGCGCGCAGGACGTGCATCGTCTCGGTGCCGTAGGCGCAGCCGCCAAGCCGCTCGACATTGGCGAAAACCGCCTCCCAGACCTGGCGCGCGCGAGACGGCGGCACGTTGATCTCGTAGCCGGCCTCGCCGGTGAAGCTCATACGGAACAGGCGGCAGGGAATGCCCCCCATGACATGGCCCTCGCGCACCGACATGTGCGGCATCGCTTCGGTGGCAAGGTCGATGTCGTCGACAAGCGGGGCAATCGCCTCGCGCGCCTTCGGCCCCTGCACGGCGATCACCGCCCACTGTTCGGTGGTGGAGGTCAGCCAGACCTTCAGGTCCGCCCATTCGGTCTGGAGATAGTCCTCCATATGGGCGAGGACGCGCGGCGCGCCGCCGGTCGTGGTGGTGACGTGGAAACGGTCCTCCTTGATGCGGCCGACGACGCCGTCATCCATGATGAAGCCCGCCTCGTTGAGCATCAGCCCGTAGCGCAGGCGTCCGATGCCGAGCTTCTTCCACGGATTGGTGTAGATGCGCTCGAGGAACTCCGCCGCGTCGGGTCCGGCCACCTCGATCTTGCCGAGGGTCGAGGCATCGAAGAGGCCGACGCTCTCGCGCACGGTGCGGCACTCGCGCAGCACCGCCGCATGCATGTCCTCGCTGCCCTTCGGGAAGTACCAGGCGCGTTTCCACAGCGAGACGTCCTCGAACGCCGCGCCTTTCGCCGCCGCCCAATCGTGGATCGGCGTCCGGCGGACGGGATCGAACAGATCGCCGCGCGAGGTCGTCGCCAACGTGCCGAAGGTCACCGGCGTGTAGGGCTGGCGGAAGGTGGTGAGACCGACCTGCGGGATCTCGTTGGCCAGCGCCGTGGAGGCGATCGACAGCGCATTCATGTTGGACAGGCGGCCCTGATCGGTCGCCATTCCGGTCGTGGTGTAGCGCTTGATGTGCTCGATGGAATGCATGCCCTCGCGCACGGCGAGCTTCACGTCCTTGGCGGTGACGTCGTTCTGGAAGTCGACAAAGGCGCGTACGCGAGCCGGGTTGCGATCATGCGGCACGGCACCGAGCCACCATCCGGTCGACGCGTCGCCTCCGCTGGCAGAGAAGGTCGGGACATCCGCCGGGCTTCCGGTCGCGGCTTCGGCCGCCTCGGCGCCTGCGCGCGCGCCGTCGGCGAGCACCAGCGCCAGACCGTCGATGCCGCGACAACTGCCGGCCGAACGCTGCGCCTGCACCGGATCGCCCGGCAGGAAGGCGCCCTTTTCGGGATTCCAGTCGAGCTTGCCCCGCGCCTGCGAATGCAGGCTGACATTGGGCGTCCAGCCGCCGGAGATCAGCAGGCAGTCGCAGGCGAGACTGCCGGCGGACGACACTGTCTCGCCGACGAGGCGGCCGAGGAGGACGACCTGGACGCGTTTCGATCCCTTGACGCCGGTCACCGTGCAGCCGGTTTCCACCCGGATCGCCAGCGCGCGGGCACGCTCCTTCAGCAGCGGATCGACCTCGCCGCGCATGTCGAGGATCGCAACCACATTGCCGCCGAGCGCTGCGATATCGAAGGCGGCGCGCCAGGCGCTGTCGCAGGCGGTGGCAACCGCAATCGCACGGCCCGGCAGAACGCCATAGCGGTTGGCGTAGATGCGGCCGGCTTCGGCCATCATGATCCCTGGACGGTCGTTCTCCGGGAAGACCAGCGGTCGCTCGATCGCCCCGGTGGCGAGCACCACCTGACGGGCACGAACCTGCCACAGGCGCTCGCGCGGCAGCGACGGGTCGGGACTGGCGAGATGGTCGGTGACGCGCTCGGCAAGGGCGACGAAGTTCTGGTTGAAATAGCCGAAGACGGTGGTGCGCGGCAGCAGGGTGACCCGGTCATTGCCGGCAAGTTCGGCCATCACGGCCGATACCCATGCGGTGGCGGGCTGGCCTTCGATCTCGGCCCCCGCCTCATGCAGCAGCGAGCCGCCCGGTTCGGCCTGCTCGTCGGCCAGGATCACCCGCGCGCCGGCGCGGGCAGCGGCGAGCGCGGCGGCAAGGCCCGCCGGGCCGCTGCCGGCGACGAGGACATCGCAATGCGCGTAGCGGTTGGCGTAGCGATCCGGATCCGGTGCGGTCGGCGCCTTGCCGAGGCCGGCAGCCGCCCGGATGAACGGCTCATAGACCCGGTTCCAGAAGCTCTTCGGCCACATGAAGGTCTTGTAGTAGAAGCCGGAGACGAAAAGCGGCGAGAGACGGTCGTTGACCGCGCCGATATCGAAGCCGAGCGACGGCCAGCGGTTCTGGCTGACCGCCACCAGCCCCTCGTGGATATCGACCTGGGTGGCGCGCAGGTTCGGCACGCTCTGGCCGGCCGCGGCCGCCGCCGCGGATTTCGCGACCCCGACCAGCGCATTGGGCTCTTCCGAGCCGGCGGTGAGGATGCCGCGCGGGCGGTGATACTTGAAGGAGCGGCCGACCAGATGGATGCCGTTGGCAAGCAGGGCCGAGGCAAGCGTATCGCCGGCCCGGCCGGTGAGCGTCCTGCCGTCGAAGGTGAAGGTCACTGGCACGGCGCGGTCGATGCGCCCGCCTTTCGAGGTGCGGAAGGAACGGGTCATCTTCCGCCCTCCCCGCCGGTCGCGGAAAGGTCGGGCCGTGGTTCGCCGGTCTTGTAGACGGCGATGAAGCGATCGCTCACCGTGTCGCGCAGCGCATTGAAGAAGCGGCCGCAGCCATGGACGTGGCGCCAGCGCTCGGCCATCACGCCCTTTGGGTTGGTCCGCATGTAGAGAAACTCGGCCCATTGACGATCGTCGAAATCGGCCGGCTGCACGGGACGGGCGATATGCGCCTCGCCGCCATAGCGGAACTCGATTTCGGGACGGTCGACGCCGCAGCAGGGGCAGTGGATCAGAAGCATCGGCTCGCCCCTAGATCTCGGTCTTGTGTGCCGCGGTCTCCGGATCGCCGGTGTTCGGCGTCCCGGAAGGCTCGATCAGCAACAGGTGGGTTTCAACTTCGGCGACCGGGCAATGCTCGACGCCCTTGGGCACGACAAACAGTTCTCCGGGCCCGAGCGTGACATCGCCGTCGCGCATCCGAATGGTCAACCGGCCCGACAGCACCTGAAAGAAATCGTCGGTGTCGGGGTGCGAATGCCAGGTGAACTCTCCCTTGACCTTCACCACCATGAGGTCGTGACCGTTGAACGAGCCGACGATCTTCGGCGACCAGTGTTCGGAGAACAGAGCGAGCTTCCCGGCAAGATTCACTGCCTGATGCGTCATGTCGGGCCTCAATGCGCGACGGCGGCGGCAGCCGCCTCGTCGATGAGCCGGCCGGTGCGGAACCGGTCCAGCGTGAAGGGGGCGTTGATCGGGTGCGGCTCGTCGCGCGCTATGGTGTGGGCGAAGACGTGGCCGGAGCCGGGCGTCGCCTTGAACCCGCCGGTGCCCCAGCCGCAATTGACATAAAGGCCGGGCACCGGGGTCTTGCCGATGATCGGCGAGCGATCCGGCGTGACGTCGACGATGCCGCCCCAGTTGCGCATCATGCGCATGCGGCGGAACATCGGGAACAGTTCGCAGATCGCATCGACCGTGTGCGTGGTGATCTGCAATCCGCCGGTCTGGCTGTAGGAGACATACTGGTCGGTGCCGGCGCCGATCACCAACTCGCCCTTGTCCGACTGCGAGATATAGGCGTGCACCGTGTTGGACATGACCACGCAGGGGAAGCAGGGCTTCACCGGCTCGGACACCAGCGCCTGCAGCGGGTTGGATTCCAGCGGCATCCGCACGCCGGCCATGTCCATGACGACCGAGGTATGGCCGGCGGCAACGACGCCGATCTTCTTGGCACCGATGAACCCGCGCGAGGTCTCGACCCCGGCGACCGAACCATCCGGGTGCCGGCGAATGCCGGTAACAGCGCAGTTCTGGATGATGTCGACGCCGCGCTGGTCGGCGCCGCGTGCATAGCCCCAGGCGACCGCGTCGTGACGGGCAACGCCGCCCTTGCGCTGGAGCGCCGCACCCAGCACCGGATAGCGGATGTTGCGACCGATGTTGAGCGGCGGGCAGAACGCCTTGGCCTCCTCCGCGCTCAACCACTCGTTCTGGACGCCGGCGAGGCGGTTGGCGTGGACGTGACGCTTGAAGACCTGGATGTCATGCACCGTATGGGCGAGCATCATCACGCCGCGGGCAGAGTACATCACGTTGTAGTTCAGCTTCTGCGACAGGTCCTGCCACAGGTCCATCGCGTGGTCGTAGAGCGCCTCGCTCTCTTCCCAGAGATAGTTGGAGCGCACGATGGTGGTGTTGCGGCCCGTATTGCCACCGCCGAGCCAGCCCTTTTCCAGCACGGCGATGTTGGTGATGCCGTGCTCGCTCGCGAGATAATAGGCGGTGGCAAGACCATGACCGCCGGCCCCGATGATGACAACTTCATACTCCGGTTTCGGATCAGGCTTGCGCCATTGGTGGCCCCAGTCCTGATGGGCGTTGAGGGCCTTCAAGGCCAGGTCCCAGAAGGAGAAACGTGTCATGCGGTCCTCTTGCCGGTGGCGGCTCATGCGGAGGCGGAATGCCGGTCGCCGGCAGGCCACGTCTGCACGCCATCCGCTCTGTTGTGCAACCGATCCGGCGGCCGGTCTTGCGGAAAAACGACATCCCGTCGAGGCTTTGCGTCGCATCCGCGACAGTGGCAAAAGACCGCGGGTCAGGCTCTTCTCACCAGCCGAACGGCTCCAGCCAGCAGGATGCCCGCCCAGCCGAGGATCATCAAGCTGCCGCCCGTCGGCGCCGCCATCGGGAACAGCCGATCGCCCAGCATCACCCGCGAGGTCAGATCCCCGGCGAACAGAGCAAGACCAACTGCAAGCGCGAGCGTTGCGACCGCAAGAACGCCGTGCGGACCGGTGGCACGCAGCGCCGCCAGCGCCAGAAAGGCCGGCGCATGGAACAGCAGCATGTTGGCCGCGCTCGACAGCAGTTCGCCGCCCGGCACATGCGCTGCCATCGCCGACAGGGCGACGCCTAATCCGCCGGAAAGGCCGGCCAGCAGCAGGAGACCGCCATTCGCCCGGTCGCCACGAAACGGCGCGGAAATATCGGGAGCGCTCATGACGGTCACTCGCGGGACAGGGTGATGTGATCGGCCGACCAGTGGCCCGGCCAGACCTCGGCGCCGCCCGCGCGCAAGGCCCGGATCGCCGCGACCGGGACATCGGCAACCAGGAACGGCTCTTCGCCGCGCGTGCCGCCAACAGGAGCGATTTCCGCGACCACGCCGCGATAGCCGAGCGACGGCTCGCACGGGACATAGAGCGCGGCGCCCGAAACGTTGCTGTCGTTCTGGGTCGTGCCGGGCGAGGCGCCGACAACGCCGCAGACGGCGACCGAGCACATGAGTTCGACCGCGCGCGCCTTGGCACAGCCGAACACCCGGTTGTAGCCGGCGAGGCTCGATGTCATTGAGGGCACGATGAGAAGGTCTGGCGCCTCGCGGGCGATCAGGCAGGAGAGCGCCGGCATTTCGACGTCGAGGCAGATCAGCATCATCATCGACAGGCCGGCGACCTCGAAGCGGATCACCTGGTCGCCCGGCGTGACATACCAGCTTTCACGGTCCAGTTCGAAAGGCGTCAGTGCCAGCTTGTCGTGGGAGATGCTCCGACCATCGGCGATCAATGCGACGGCACGGTTGACGAAGCCGCCCCGACCATCGGCTGCCGGCATGGAGCCCGCCACGAGGGTGACCGCGTGTTCGGCAACCAGAGCCTTCAGGTCGGGCATCAGGGCTTCGGCCTCGCCGGCCATGAAGGCGAGTTCCGATGTCGGTTTCAGGCCTTTCGGCTTCCAGGCGAGAAAGGCTTCGCTCAGATATTCGGGAAGTACAAGGAGCTCGGCGCCCTGGGCATGGGCGCGGGCGAGCCTTTGCGAGATGCCGGCGAGGAAATCCTCGCGGCTGCGACCGCCCTGGCCGAGATTGAAGGCACAAAGCGCAAGGCGGAAGGTGTCGGGAGAGGAAGGCGTGTTCATGGAGCCGGATGCTGGCCCCATCGACTGCCACAATCAAGGCGACAATTTGCGCCGGCGATCAAAAATGCCGGCGGCGAACACAAGCTCAGTCGTTGGAGACGAGGACCTTGGCCGCCATCAGCAGGCTGACAAGAATGAGACCCGCGCGCAGCGGGGTCACGGCGGGCGCGCGCTCCGGCACCACAGCGGTGACGCCCTGTGCCTGCAGGCGCCGCAAAGCCCGTTCCGCGTTGTCGGCAGCAGTATCGACTTCGGCCATCAAATGACGCAACTGGGCCCGAGGTGACATGATTCCATCCCGCAATTCCATCCTGGCGCACGCTAGCGCGGGCGGGGTTTCGCCTTCCTTAACACGGCAGGAAATGCCGATGGGCAGAAGATTCCGCCTCGGATGCGCCTACAATCTCGAACGCTGCGGGTCAGCGACGTCGATCACGCGCAGTTGCACCCGCTCCTGGCCCTGCCAGGTATCCAGGGATAGCGCCCCGGCAACGTGCAGCGCGCTGCCACGCCCGCCCAGGATCGCCTGGCCGAGCGGTGTGTCGGCGGCTTTGAAGGCGATGGCCTTCAGCGTGCTACCGCCACCATCGGCGAGCGTCAGGCGGACGTGGCCCTTGCCGACCGTGTCGGCGAAGGTGATGCGGTGGCTGGGAAAGGCGAAGACCGGTTCGGGATGGCCGGCACCGAACGGGCCGGCGGTCTCCAGCATATGCAGCAGATCGGCACTGGCCGCTCCCGCCGTCAGGGCGCCATCGATCTTCAGCTCCGTTGCCGAGCGTGCGGCGGCGACATCCTCGGCAAGGGCTGTCTGCATGAAGGCGGCAAGGTCGTCCAGCCTATCGCGGCGTACGGTGAGGCCGGCGGCCATGGCGTGCCCGCCGCCCTTTTCCAGGATCCTCTCGTCGACGGCGCGGCGTACGGCGGCGCCAAGGTCGACACCAGGAATGGACCGTCCGGAGCCGGTTCCCTTGCCGTCGACATCATAGGCAATGGCGAAGGCCGGACGGCGGTAGCGTTCCTTGAGGCGGGCGGCGACGAGGCCGACGACTCCGGGATGCCAGTCCGGCGACCCGGTGAGCAGCACCGCCGGATCGTCCCGCTCAAGGGCGACCGTGGCCTGGGCGTCGCCCTCCAGCAGCATTTCCGCCTCGATGGCCTGACGCTCGGCATTCAACCCGTCGAGCCGCTCGGCGATCGCGCGGGCCTCGTCCATATCGTCGGTGGTGAGCAGCCGCGCGCCGAGTGCGGCATCGCCGATGCGTCCGCCCGCATTGATGCGCGGGCCGATCATGAAGCCGAGGTGATAGGGCGTCGCCCGGCCGTGGACGCGCGACACGTCGCCAAGCGCGGCAAGGCCGGCATTGGCCCGGCCATGCATGGCGAGCAGTCCCTTGCGCACAAAGGCGCGGTTCAGACCTTTCAGCGGCACCACGTCGCAGACCGTGCCGACGGCGACGAGATCCAGCAGCGACAACAGATCCGGCTCGCGTCTTGCACGGAAAAGGCCGCGTCGGCGAAGCTCGCGGTTCAGTCCGACGAGAAAGAGGAAGGTGACGCCAACGGCGGCAAGATGGCCGAGGCCGGAGAGATCGTCCTGTCGGTTCGGGTTGACCAGCGCGGCAGTGGCGGGCAGTTCCTCCCCGACCTGATGGTGGTCGAGCACCACCACATCGAGGCCGACAGCGCGGGCCTCGGCGAAGGCCTCGAAGGAAACGCTGCCGCAATCGACGCAGACCAGCAGCCCCGCCCCCTCCTCCCGCAGCATGCGGATGGCCGGTCCATTGGGACCGTAGCCCTCGATGATGCGGTCAGGAATATGGATGCGACTGGCGATGCCGAGGGCGGCGAGATAGCGCGACAGCAGCGCGGACGAGGTGGCGCCGTCCACATCGTAATCGCCGAAGATCGCGATGCGCGCGCCGGCGGCCACTGCATCGGCGACGCGGGCGACGGCCGGTTCCATGTCGCGCAACGACAGAGGATCCGGCATCAGGTCCTTGATGGTCGGGTCGAGAAACCGCTCGGCCGCCTCAAGCTGGACTTCGCGGGCGGCCATCACCCGTGCGACGACTTCCGGAACGCCGAGACGCTGCGCGATCGCCAGCGCCGTCGCGCCCTGCCCCTGTGTCAGCCGCTCCCGCCAGGTCCGCTCACCGGCGGAGCGGGCAACGCCGAGAACGCGGCGGCGCCCGTCATCCGTCAAGCCGGTCTGGTCGATGCCGGGCATCTGGCGGGATCGGCCTCCGTCCTTCAATCGAGGTGGAACTTGTCGAGCTGGGTGTGGCGCGCCTTGATATAGCGCACCGTACCCGTCGCCGCGCGCATCACCACCGTGTGCGTGGTGATCTCGCCGCGCCCGAAGCGCACGCCTTGCAGGAAGTTGCCATCGGTGACGCCGGTTGCGGCGAAGAGGACGTCCTCGCCGCGCGCCATCTCTTCCATCGTGTACTTGCGATGGATGTCGTCGATGCCCATGCGGTGGGCCCGCTCGACCTGCTCGTCGCGGGTGATCACCAGACGCCCCTGCATCTGGCCGCCAATGCAGCGCAGCGCTGCCGCCGCCAGCACGCCTTCCGGCGCACCGCCGATGCCCATGTAGATGTCGATGCCGGTCTCGTCCGGATCGGTCGTATGAATGATGCCGGCCACGTCGCCGTCGCCGATCAGACGCACCGCGACGCCGGTGGCGCGCAGATCCTCGATCAGCCGGGCATGGCGCGGACGGTCAAGCACGCAGGCGGTGATCTCGGCGACCGGCACGCCCTTGGCCTTGGCCAGCGCGTTGATGTTGTCGGCCACGGGCGCGTCGAGATCGACCAGATTGGCCGGATAGCCCGGACCGATGGCGATCTTTTCCATATAGCTGTCAGGCGCGTTGAGCAGACCGCCCTTCGGCGCCATCGCGATCACAGCCAGCGAGTTCGGCAGGTTCTTGGCGCAGATCGTCGTACCCTCGAGCGGATCGAGGGCGATGTCGACCTCCGGTCCCTCGCCCGTGCCGACCTTCTCGCCGATATAGAGCATCGGCGCCTCGTCACGCTCGCCCTCGCCGATTGTCACCGTGCCGTCGATCGGCAGGCGGTTCAGCTCCCGGCGCATGGCATCGACCGCGGCCTGGTCGGCCGCCTTCTCGTCGCCGCGGCCGCGCAGGCGGGCAGCGCCAACGGCCGCACGCTCGGTGACGCGGGCGAGCTCCAGGGTCAGGATACGGTCGAGTGCTTCGCTGTGAAGGTCTGCGGTGCTGGGCATCAGGTTTCCTCGAAAGGCGCTTGGCGGGGCGGTTCGGTCAGCCGAGTTTCTCGATGCGGATGAGCTGCGGGGTGCCGGCGACGACATTCTGCGCGGAGATCGTCGCGAGCGCCCGCTTCACCGCGGCCTCGGTGGTTTCATAGGTGATCAGGATCACCGGTTGCGGAGTGTCGCCGTGCGGGGTCTGGTCGCCGACGCGGCGGGTTCGGTCGCGCTGGACGATGGACTCCAGCGAGATTCCCTCGCCGGCCATGATCCGAGCGATCTCGGCGAAGGCGCCGGGACGGTCATAGACCGCAAGGCGGATGTAGTAGCCGCCCTCATGCATACGCATGCGCGCCGCTTTGTAGGGCGAGAGCCTGCCGACCGGGCGGCCGAGAGCAGGAATGGCAAGGCCCCGGGCGATATCGGCGATGTCGCCCAGCACCGCCGAGGCAGTGGCGTTGCCGCCGGCACCGGGCCCAACCAGCACGACTTCGCCGACCGCGTCGCCGTCGATGGCGACCGCATTCAGCACCCCGTCGATGCGGGCGATGGCCGAGGCACGCGGTACCATGGTCGGATGCACGCGCTGTTCGATGCCGCTGTCGGTCTTCTGGGCAACTCCCAGGAGCTTGATGCGGTAGCCGAGTTCGCCTGCCGCCTCGATATCGGCGCGGGTGATCGAGGAAATGCCCTCTATGTAGATTGCATCGATGTCGATCTCGCTGCCGAAGGCAAGCGAGGTCAGCAGCGCCAGCTTATGGGCCGTGTCGAAGCCTTCGATGTCGAAGGTCGGATCCGCCTCGGCATAGCCAAGGCGCTGGGCGTCAGCGAGGCATGCGGAGAAGTCGAGCCCTTCCTGCTCCATCCGGGTCAGGATGTAGTTGCAGGTGCCGTTGAGAATGCCATAGACGCGCGAAATGTCGTTGCCGGCGAGCGACTCGCGCACCGCCTTGATGACCGGGATGCCGCCGGCTGCCGCCGCCTCGAAGGCAAGGCTGACGCCGTTTTCCTCAGCAAGACGGGCCAGTTCCACCCCATGGCGGGCGAGCAACGCCTTGTTGGCGGTGACGACATGCTTGCCGGCGGCCAGAGCGGCGCGGACACTCGTCTCGGCCGGGCCGCTGTCGCCGCCGATCAGTTCGACGAAGACGTCGATCTGCGGTGAAACAGCGAGGTCCTCCGGCCGGTCATGCCAGACGATGCCGGACAGGTCGAGGCCGCGATCACGGGAGCGATCGCGCGCCGAGACGCCGGTGACGGTGACGGGACGACCGCAACGGGCGGCGAAAGTGTCTGCCTTGCGGCCAAGCAGGCGGACGAGAGAGGCACCAACCGTTCCAAGGCCGGCGACGCCGACGCGCAATTCAGCTTTCATGAAGATCGCGATCCGTTTGAGGAGTGGCGCGCCGCAAGACGCGACACGCCCTTAACCCGAGGCTCCGATGGGGATGACGTTGTGCAATTTTTCGTCCGCCGTTTCAAGGAAGCGACGCAAGCTTCTTGCCGCCTGGCGGATGCGCTGCTCGTTTTCCACCAGAGCGATGCGGACATGGGTGTCGCCATACTCACCGAAACCGAGACCGGGGGCGACGGCGACGTCGGCATGCTCGATCAGCAGCTTGGAGAACTCCAGCGAACCGAGGTGACGGAACTTCTCCGGGATCGGCGCCCAGGCGAACATGGACGCTTCCGGCGCGGGCACCTCCCACCCGGCGCGGCCGAAGGACTCGACCAGGATGTCGCGCCGCTTGCGATAGGTCTCGCGCGCCGCAACGATGCAGTCGTCCGGCCCGTTCAGCGCGGCGGAGGCCGCAACCTGGATCGGCGTGAAGGCGCCGTAATCGAGATAGGATTTCACCCGGGCGAGTGCGGCGATCAGCCGCTCGTTGCCGACGGCGAAGCCCATCCGCCAGCCGGGCATGGAGAAGGTCTTCGACAGCGAGGTGAATTCCACCGCCACATCGATGGCACCCGGCACCTGCAGGACCGAGGGCGGCGGCGTCGAGCCGAAATAGATCTCCGAATAAGCGAGATCGGAGAGCACGAAGATGTCGTGCTTCTTCGCGAAGGCGACGACATCGCGGTAGAACTCGATATCGGCCACATAGGCCGTCGGATTGGCCGGATAGCACAGGATCATCGCGATCGGCTTGGGGACCGAATGGATCAGCGCCCGCTCCAACGCGTGAAACACCTCCGGTCCGGGCTCGGACGGGATCGATCGCAGCACCGCGCCGGCCATCAGGAAGCCGAAGGCGTGGATCGGATAGCTGGGATTGGGCACCAGCACCACATCGCCCGGCGCGGAAATCGCCTGCGCCATGTTGGCGAAGCCTTCCTTGGAGCCGAGGGTCGCGACGACCTGGGTCTCCGGGTTGAGCTTCACCCCGAACCGGCGCTCGTAATAGGCCGCCTGCGCCCGCCGCAACCCGGGAATGCCCTTGGACGCCGAATAGCGATGGGTCCGGGGATTCTGGACGGTCTCGGTGAGCTTGTCGACGATGTGCTTGGGCGTCGGCAGGTCAGGATTGCCCATGCCGAGATCGATGATATCTGCGCCTGCCGCGCGTGCCTTCGCCTTGAGCCGGTTGACCTGTTCGAAGACATAGGGCGGCAAGCGCCGCGTCTGGTAGAACTCTTCCATGGTCCAATCCTCACCCGCAAAGCGTGGTCTGCGCGCGCCTCTCGTCCGGGCGCATATGCGGCATCGGCCTGTGCACGACGCCGAACGCCGGCTACATACCAGTGGCCGCGCCGCCGCGCATCGGCAAAAAGGCCTGCGCGCCAAAATATCCGCGCCTGCTGCGACCGAAGACGCCGGCTGCCTTACGAAGCGGGATCAATCGCTGCTGCCGTCCGCCTCGATCTCGGAAATGGCACGGGCACCGTGGCTTTCGCCAAGCTTCTTGAGCTGGATGACGCTACTGGCGTTTGCCGGACGGGATGCCCCGCCGCGCGAGCGGGCAATCTCCTGGAGACGGGTCCGGGTTGCCGCCGCCGCATCCTCGGTGAGCAGCCCATCGGGGCTGCGGATCGGCGCCGCAACCGCAGCGCCCTGCCCCACCCCTTCGATCGTCCCCGTCGGCCCGTAGGCGACCGGAGGCGTCGCGGCCGGCAGGCTCGTAGCGGGGATCGCGACCTCCGGCGAGGGTACACGCGCAGTGGTCGCGGGCGCCATCAGGCCGCTGCGGGAGACGCCTTCCGGCTCCAGAGCGTCGACCAGCGTACCGGAGGGCGCATAGGCGCACCCGGCGAGAAGCGCCGAGGTCAAAACAGTGGTGAAGACCGTTGCACGCATGTAACCGTGGTCCTGCACGAATTTCGCGAATGTCACCGCTTGCAAGCTGACCGGGACGTACGACATTGTAAGCGCCTTGTCCAACTTGTCAGTCTTGCGTCATGAAGAACTATTATGGGGTCAAGCGGACACGGGGTGCAAACGAAGGCCGCAAATGAGGTCCGCCAAGACCCGCCTGGGTTGCGGACACAAAGACGACCGGGACCCGAAGTGGAGGATACGCCAGGGATGACTGACGAGAAGACCAGTCCGCTGTTGCAATATATCGTCAAGAATCCGGAGGCTTTTGCGCAGAACCTGGGACGCATCATCGAGAATGCCGGGCGCGCCATGGCGGCCTATGTGGAGCCGCGCGAAAAGGGCGAGATCAAGCCCGAGACCAGCGACGAACTGACGGTGATCTTCAAGACCCTGGCGCAGGTCGGCGAATATTGGATGTCCGACCCGCAGCGTGCGCTGGAAGCGCAGACGCGGCTCTGGGGCAAATATATCGACCTGTGGAACTCGTCCCTGAAGCGAATGATGGGAGAGCAGGCCGCCCCCGCCGCGAGCCCGGACCCGCGCGACAAGCGCTTCGGCGATCCGGAATGGAGCGAGAACCAGTTCTTCGATTTCGTGAAGCAGCTCTATCTCATCACCTCGCAATGGGCCGAGCAGATGGTGGTCGAGGCGGCGGATCTCGATGAGCACACCCGCCACAAGGCGGATTTCTATGTCAAGCAGATCGCCAATGCGCTGTCGCCGTCGAATTTCGTGCTGACCAATCCGGAACTGCTGCGCGAAACGCTGGAGTCGAACGGCGAGAACCTCGTGCGCGGCATGAAGCTGCTGGCCGAGGATATCGAGGCCGGCAAGGGCGACTTGAAGATCCGCCAGTCCGATCCGACCAAGTTCCGCGTCGGCACCAACCTGGCGCTGACGCCGGGCAAGGTCATCGCGCAGAACGACGTGCGCCAGTTGATCCAGTACACGCCGACGACCGAGACGGTGTTGAAGCGGCCGCTGCTGATCGTGCCACCCTGGATCAACAAGTACTACATCCTCGACCTGACCCCCGAGAAGTCGTTCATCAAATGGGCGGTGGACCAGGGACACACGGTCTTCGTCATCTCCTGGGTGAATCCCAACGAGAAACAAGCGCAGAAAAGCTTCGAGCACTATATGCGCGAGGGCATTCTGGAATCGCTCGACGTGATCCGAAAGGCGACGCGCGAGGAGCAGGTGAACGCCATCGGCTATTGCGTCGGCGGTACGCTGCTGGGCGTGACGCTCGCCTATATGGCGGCAACGGGCGATGATCGCATTGCCAGCGCCACCTTCTTCACCACGCAGGTGGATTTCACCCATGCGGGCGACCTGAAGGTCTTTGTCGACGAAGAGCAGATCCAGGCGCTGGAGCGGCGCATGGGGGAGAAGGGGTATCTTGAAGGCTCGAAAATGGCCTCGGCCTTCAACCTGTTGCGCTCCAACGACCTGATCTGGCCCTATGTGGTCAACAACTATCTGAAGGGCCGCGAGCCCTTCCCCTTCGACCTGCTGTACTGGAACTCCGATTCCACCCGCATGCCGGCGGCGAACCACTCATTCTACCTGCGCAACTGCTACCTGGAAAATCGGCTCAGCAAGGGCACGATGGAGATTGGCGGCGAAAAGCTCGACCTCGGCAAGGTGAAGATCCCGATCTACAACCTTGCCACCCGCGAGGACCATATCGCTCCGCCGCAATCGGTGTTCGTCGGATCGCAGTGCTTCGGTGGACCTGTCGATTATGTGCTGTCGGGATCCGGGCACATTGCAGGCGTCGTCAATCCACCCGCCAGGAACAAGTACCAATATTGGACCGGCGCGCGCCCCAAGGGGGTCTACGAGGACTGGCTCGCCAAGGCGAAGGAGCACCCCGGGTCGTGGTGGCCACATTGGGACGGCTGGATCCGCAAGCTCGACGGCAATACCGCAAAAGCCCGCAAACCCGGCGCCAACAGGGTCAAGATCATCGAGGATGCACCGGGCAGCTACGTCAAGACGCTTTCCTGAAGCTGCAGCTTTTCGAAACCATATCGGGCATCACCGGTGGCACGCGGCGGCCACCTGCGCTAGACTTCCGGGCTTGAGGAAACGCTTGACCCGCACCCGCGCATCCCCTGACAGGGGCCAGCCGGCCGGGTCCGCGAGAGATGCGAGAGATGCGGCAACAGGCCAGACCACGGCCGAGATCGGGGCGCTATTCGGTCTATCGGCCGATGAATGCCGGACGCCTGCGGATGCTTGGCATGGATGCGGACGTTTGGCTCCGGCACGCGAGCGGCTGGAGCGTGTGGACTCGCTTTGCCACCCTGCCCCTGCTCTATCTCGCCGTCTGGTCGCATGGCTGGTTCGGCTGGCCGCTGGCCGGCCTGTCGATCGCCACCGTCTGTCTGTGGCTGTGGCTCAACCCGCGCATCTTTCCTCCGCCACGCCGGCTGAACACCTGGCACGCACGCGCCACCTTCGGCGAGCGGGTGTGGCTCAACCGGGCCGTGGTCCCGATCCCGACCGACGACAACCGCAGAGCCATCCTGCTGTCGCTGGCGACTGCGGTCGGCTTCGCGATGGGCATGTGGGGCGCCTTCACACAGAACCTGCCGGTGCTCATCGCCGGCACTATCGTGACCTACGTGGCGAAGATCGCGTTCCTTGCAGGCATGGTGGCGCTCTACGACCGGATGCGCGACGCCCATCCGGTCTATCGTTCCTGGACTGTCGTTCCCGACAACGACAACGCCTCGCGCCAGGATCTCGATCGCCGCACGGCATCGTGACCGTTCACCTCGTTCAGGGCCGCCAACACGCGCTGGCACGCAGCCGCTTCAGTGGGCGGCGCGCGTCAGCACCGTGTCGAAGCGCTGCAGCGCCCAGTCGACCTGGTCGGCCGTGATCACCAGCGGCGGGGCGATGCGGATCGTATGGTCGTGGGTGTCCTTCGCCAGGATCCCCTGGGCCCTCAGTTCCTCGCAATAGCCGCGCGCGCCGCCAGCCTCGGGATGAAGCTCGACGGCCAGCATCAGGCCGCGCCCGCGCACGTCGCGCACCGCGTTGGAGCGGATCGAGCGCAGGCCCTCGATGAAGCGCTGCCCCTGCCTTTCGGCGTTTTCGATCATGCCTTCCTCGACCAGCACCCGAAGCGCGGCACGAGCAACGGCACAGGCAAGCGGATTGCCGCCGAAGGTCGAGCCATGCTCGCCCGGCTGCAGGACGCCCAGCACTTCCGAATTGGAGAGCACGGCCGAGACCGGATAAAAGCCGCCGGACAGCGCCTTGCCGACCAGCGTGACGTCCGCTTCGATGCCTTCGTGTTCCTCGGCCAGCAACTTGCCGGTCCGCCCCAGTCCCGTCTGGATCTCGTCGAGGATCAGCGTGACGTTATGCGCGGTGCAGAGCTCGCGGGCACGGGCGAAATAGCCGGCCGGCGGGATCAGGATGCCGGCCTCGCCCTGGATCGGCTCGACGAGGAAAGCGACGGTGTTCGGGGTGATCGCCTGTTCCAACGCATCGGCATCGCCGAAGGGTACGACGCGGAACCCCGGCGCAAAGGGGCCGAAGCCGGTACGCGCCACCGGATCGGTCGAGAAGCCGACAATGCCGAGGGTACGGCCATGGAAGTTATTGGCGCAGACGATGATCTCGGCCTTCTCCCGCGGTACGCCCTTGACCTCATATCCCCATTTCCGCACCGCCTTGACGGCGCTTTCCACGGCTTCGGCGCCGGAGTTCATCGGCAGGATCTTGTGGGCTCCCGTGAGCCTTGCCAGATCTTCGTAGAGAAGCGCCAGTTGGTCGTTGCGGAAGGCGCGCGAGGTCAGCGTCAACTTCGCTGCCTGTTCGGTCATGGCCGCAAGAATCTTCGGGTGGCAATGCCCCTGGTTGACCGCCGAATAGGCCGCAAGGCAATCCATGTAGCGGTTGCCGTCGACGTCCCACAGCCAGACGCCCTCACCGCGGGTGAGCACGACGTCGATCGGCTTGTAGTTATGCGCTCCGAGCTGGTGTTCGGCGGCGATATAGTCTTCGGGCAGGCGGGTCACATTCGTCTCCATTGATTGGGGCAGCGTCAGGCAAAAGCCTGGGTCGGGCGGTCCATGACGTCCTGGCCGAAGAGGCTGGCGACCAGTTCGGCAAGCGCGATGGCACTGCGGCCGCGTTCGTCGAGGAAAGGGTTGAGTTCGACGATGTCGAGCGACACGGTGACGCCGGCATCCTCCAGCAGTTCCATCACCAGATGCGCCTCGCGATAGGTGGCGCCGCCCGGCACTGTGGTTCCGACGCCGGGCGCAATGCCGGGATCGAGGAAGTCCACATCAAGCGATACGTGAAGAACGCCGTGGTCTTGACTGATTTTCTTCAGGAAGTCACGCATAAGAAGGGAGACGCCGTTCTCGTCGATCTGCCTCATGTCGCAAACGGTGACACCACGGCGGCGCAGCAGTTCGCGCTCCTGCGGATCAATCGACCGGGCGCCGAAGACGCACATGCGGGACGGATCCACGACCGCCCGGGGAGCGTCCCCCATCACGGGGAACAACTCCCCCTCGCCGGCAGCGAGCGCCAGCGACATGCCGTGCAGATTGCCGGAGGGCGAGATGGACGGCGTGTTGAAATCGGCATGGGCGTCCAGCCAGAGCACATAGAGCGGCCGCCCCTTCTCCTGCCAGTAGCTGGCGACGCCCGACAGCGATCCCATGGAGAGCGAATGGTCGCCGCCCATGAACACCGGCAGATAGCCCTCGTCGCACAGGCGCCGCGCCTCGCACGCCAGCGGCCGCACCCAGGAGGCGACCACGTCCGGCACATGCGCCTTGCCCGGCAGGTGAAGCGGAGCAATCGTCTTGAGGGCAAGCGGCGTCACGTCGCCGAAATCCTTGACGGACCAGCCGAGTGCCTCGAGCCGCTCGGCGAGCCCCGCGACGCGCAGGGCAGCCGGCCCCATCGCCGCGCCGCGTCGACCCGTGCCCGCCTCCAGCGGTACGCCAAGAAGCGCGATCGGCTGTGTCCTGTCGGTCGACATGCGTCTGTCTCCTGCCTGCTGTCTCATCCATCAAGGATCCGCCGGGCGATTGAATCCGGCGGCTGTCAGCAACAGCGTAGCTCAGGATGGATGATGTCCGCATGAAGAGTGAGCGAACAGGTGAAAATTCGTCAGATTGTCGGTATGATCCGACGATCTGAGAAGATCTGCCTAGCAAAGTGATAAGATGGACGACCTGGACCGCCGACTCATTGCCTTGTTGCGCCACGACGCGAGGCTTCCTGTCGCCTCGCTTGCGGCCGATCTCGGCGTGTCGCGGGCAACGGTGAAGGCGCGCATCGACCGACTGACGGAAACGGGGGTCATCCAGGGTTTCACCGTACGCCTGCGCAGCCATGAGGCTGGCGGGCGGGTGCGGGCGATCATGATGATCGAGGTGGAGGGGCACCGGGCGGAATCGGTGGTGCGGCGACTGCAGGGCTTTCCGGAAGTCCGCGCGCTGCACACGACCAACGGTCGCTGGGATGTGGTCGCGGAATTGGAAACCGACACGCTGGAGGCATTCGATCGGCTGCTCTCCACCGTCCGCTTGCTCGACGGCATCGCCGGTTCCGAAACCAGCATCCTGTTGTCGTCACGCAAAGGGTGACCCAACCTCAAACGCAAACGGCCCGCCAAGGGCGGGCCGTCGAATATCGCAAGGTGATCGGTAAAGATCAGCGCTTGGAGAACTGGAAGCTCCGGCGCGCCTTCCGGCGACCGTACTTCTTGCGCTCCACGACGCGGCTGTCGCGGGTCAGGAAGCCTTCCTTCTTGAGGATGCCGCGCAACTCCGGCTCGTAATGGGTCAGAGCCTTGGAGATGCCGTGGCGCAGCGCGCCGGCCTGGCCGGACAGACCGCCGCCGGACACGGTGGCGATGACGTCATACTGGCCGTCGCGGTTGGTCAGGACGATCGGCTGGCGCAGGATCATCTGAAGGACCGGACGCGCGAAATACGCGGAGTAGTCCTTCTTGTTGATGGTGATCTTGCCGGTGCCGGGCTTGATCCAGACGCGCGCGATGGCGTCCTTGCGCTTGCCGGTGGCATAGGCGCGGCCCTGGGCGTCCAGCTTCTGGACATGCACCGGGGCTTCGGCCTGGGCAGTGCCCAGAGCGCCGCCGAGATCTTCGAGGGACTGGAGCTCAGCCATGGATTAGGCCCTCTTTCCGTCGTTCTTCGCGTTGAAAGCCTTGAAGTCGACCGGAACCGGCGACTGGGCCTCATGCGGATGCGTGGCACCGGAATAGATCCGGAGATTCTTGAGCTGGGCGCGGCTCAGCGGACCACCCGGCATCATGCGCTTCACAGCCTGCTCAAGCACACGCTCGGGGAAACGACCCTCGAGAATGGCGCGGGCGGTGCGCTCCTTGATGCCGCCGGGGAAGCCGGTGTGCCAGTAGTACTTCTTGTCGTAGTACTTCTTGCCGGTCAGCACCGCCTTGTCGGCGTTGATCACGATGACATTGTCACCGCAGTCGATATGAGGCGTGAAGGTCGGCTTGGTCTTCCCGCGCAGCGTATTGGCGATGAAGGCGGCCAGGCGGCCGACGACAACGCCTTCTGCGTCGATCAAGATCCACTTCTTCTCGACCTCGGCCGTCTTGGCAGAATAGGTCTTCATCGCTGTGGTCCGTCTTTGGTCGCGGGCGCCGCGATCAGTGCGGATCACCCGAGGTCAAGCAAAACGGGCCCCGAAACGGGCCCGCTTCCTGTCGGCGGAGGATGTACGCGGCTTCGCAGGCACTGTCAATGCACTTAAAAACGCCATCGCCAAAAATATATCATTAAAAACAATGGATTAGAAAAACGGTATATATATACCACACAAAATCGAAGGCTTTTCCGCCCGTCAGCGGGGCGGAATCGAGTAGGTGGCTGTTGCGTGGGCCACCAGGTCGCCCCCTGCCCGGCCGGCAATGCCGCATTCGGTGACGGCAAGGCGCTTGCCGAGCTTCAGCAGCCGACAGGTGCCGACAAGGTCGCCGGGTTCGGGTTTGCGCAGGAAATTCATGTTGAGATTGGTGGTGACGGCCAGCGCGACGGGACCAATATGCGCCAGGATCACCGCATAGGCGGCGAGATCGGCGAGCGCCATCATGGTCGGCCCAGAGATCGTTCCCCCGGGCCGCAGATGCTTGTCCGTAGCCTTCACGGACAAGACCGCCTCGCCCGGCGTCACCGCCTCGATTTCGTAGATGCGGCCGTCCGCATGGATCTGCGGAAACTCTCGATCCAGAAAGACGTTGAGCTCGGCGACGGTCATGATCGGCTGCACGGATTGCGTTCCTTCCCTGGGGATCTTTCTCTTTTGACGCTTTCGTTAACGTAAGCCGGAAAAGGCGACAAGTCCCAGGGGCAACGAAGGTCCGCTTTGTCGGGCCTGCGGCTTGCCCTATAACGAGGGTAAACAGGGAGAAAGCGCCATGACCGATGCGATAGCCGCCGAAGCGGCAGCAACCAGCGAGAGCGGACCGATTGCCCGGGACCTGTCCGGCGGCGTGCTGCGGCTGACGCTGAACCGGCCTCAGCGGCGCAACTCGCTGTCCGAAGAGATGATGGCGGCGCTGCAGGATGCGCTTGATGCGGCGGCCGAGGAAACGGCGGTCCGGGTCATCCTGCTGCGGGCGGAAGGAAACGTCTTCTGCGCCGGACACGATCTCAAGGAGATGACCGCCGCCCGCAGTCACTCGGATCGCGGCCGCATCTATTTCACCGAGGTGATGAACCGCTGCGCCCGGCTGATGCAGACCATCGTCACGCACCCCAAGCCGGTGATCGCCGAGGTCGACGGCATGGCAACCGCTGCGGGGCTTCAGCTTGTCGCGTCCTGCGACCTGGCGATCGCCAGCGACCGCGCCCGCTTCTGCACGCCCGGCGTCAATATCGGCCTGTTCTGTTCCACTCCCATGGTGGCCCTGTCGCGCAACGTCTCGCGCAAGCAGGCGATGGAGATGCTGCTCACCGGCGAGATCATCGACGCCTCGACAGCGCGCGAATTCGGCCTCGTCAACCGGGTCGTGCCGGCCGATTACCTCGCCCAGGTGACGGCGAAATACGCGGAGACCATCGCCTCCAAGTCGCCGCTGACGCTGAAGGTCGGCAAGGAAGCCTTCTACGCCCAGGCGGAGATGTCGCTCGCCGACGCCTATCGCCATTGCGCCCAGGTCATGGTGGAGAACATGCTGGCCCGCGATGCGGAGGAAGGCATCGGCGCCTTCATCGAAAAGCGGACGCCCCAGTGGAGCGGCGAGTGAGAGAGACCGTGAGCAAGATCCAGCACGACACCTATCCGGATGCGTATATCCGGGCGATCCTCGACGACGTGAGGACCATCGCCATGGTCGGCGCGAGCCCCAACGCCGTCCGGCCTTCCTATTTCGTGCTGAAATACATGCTGTCGAAGGGCTACGAGGTCTTCCCGATCAACCCCGGTCATGCCGGCAAGGAGATCCTCGGGCAGAAGGTCTATGCCAGCCTCGCGGACGTGCCATCGCCCATCGACATGGTCGACGTCTTCCGCAATTCGGACGCCGCGCTCGCCGTGACGCAGGAAGCGCTGCAGCTATCCCCTCTCCCCAAAGTCATCTGGATGCAGCTTTCGGTCAGAAACGACGAAGCGGCCAGCCTGGCGGAGGCCGCCGGCGTACGCGTCGTCATGAACCGCTGCCCGAAGATTGAGTATGGCCGCCTGTCGGGCGAAATCGGCTGGACCGGCGTCAATTCCCGCACCCTGTCGG
Organism: Stappia sp. TSB10GB4; assembly: GCF_900185745.1. Classification (NCBI taxonomy): domain Bacteria; kingdom Pseudomonadati; phylum Pseudomonadota; class Alphaproteobacteria; order Hyphomicrobiales; family Stappiaceae; genus Stappia; species Stappia sp. TSB10GB4. Next base: position 86,445 of record NZ_FYAV01000047.1, read on the forward strand.
CAAAGCGTCCGGCCTTGAAAGGCGGCTTCCAGCACCGCGGGCTGCGGAAGGACTGAAGCTAACGGCGAGATTCAGGGAATCTTTCCCTCCCTCCCCTAAAAGGAGGGCATGGAAGCGCTGCTCGCCCCCCTTGCCTCCCCCCTTACGCTCGCCCTGTTGGGAGCGATCATGGTGCTTGTCATCGCCGGCTTCGCGATGATCGCCACCGGAAGACGGGGGGAGCGCTCCTATCATATCGGCTATGACGCGGGCCCATCAGATGCCGACGCAGGCGGCTGCGACGGAGACTGAAGCGCGCGGGGAGCTGCGTTTCGCAAAACCCATTCTCCTCAGATCCCTGAAACGAAATCGCTTTCCTTTGACCTCCTCACGGGCATCGGCCAGTATGCCGCCGCTTGCAGTCTAGGAGGAATTCATGAGCGACCGCATTCCCGGTTTTTCGACGCTGGCGATCCATGCCGGCGCGCAGCCCGACCCGTCGACCGGCGCGCGAGTGACGCCAATCTACCAGACCACGTCCTTCGTCTTCGACGATGTCGACCATGCCGCGTCGCTGTTCGGGCTGCAGGCCTTCGGCAACATCTACACCCGTATCACCAATCCGACGACGGCTGTTCTGGAAGAGCGCGTCGCGGCCCTGGAAGGCGGCACGGCGGCGCTTGCGGTGGCGTCCGGCCACTCGGCGCAGTTGCTTGCCTTCCACACGATGATGACGCCGGGCGACAACATCGTCGCCGCCAACAAGCTCTATGGCGGCTCGATCAACCAGCTCAACCACTCATTCAAGAGCTTTGGCTGGGAAGTGAAGTGGGCTGACGCGCAGGATCCGGAGAGTTTCGCCGCGCTGATCGACGACCGCACCCGCGCGATCTTCGTCGAGAGCCTCGCCAATCCCGGCGGCGTCGTGGTCGACATCGAGGCGATCTCGAAGGTCGCAAAGGCCCGCAACATCCCGCTCGTCGTCGACAACACGCTGGCGACCCCGTATCTGTGCCGGCCGATCGAGCACGGCGCTGACATCGTGCTGCACTCGCTGACAAAGTTCATGGGCGGACACGGCAACTCGATGGGCGGCGTGATCGTCGACGGTGGCAGCTACGACTGGTCGTCGACCGACCGCTATCCGATGCTGTCGAAGCCGCGCCCGGAATATTCCGGCATGGTGCTGCACGAGACCTTCGGCAACTTCGCCTTCGCCATCGCCTGCCGCGTGCTCGGCCTGCGCGACCTCGGTCCGGCGATCTCGCCGATGAACTCTTTCATGATCCTGACCGGCATCGAGACGCTGCCGCTGCGCATGCAGCGCCACAGCGACAACGCGCTGAAGGTGGCACAGCACCTGGCCGGTCACGACAAGGTCGCCTGGGTGTCCTATGCCGGCCTGCCGGGCGACCCCAACCATGCCAAACAGCAGAAATACATGCCGAAGGGTGCAGGTGCGGTCTTCACCTTCGGGGTCAAGGGCGGCTACGAGGCGGGCGTCGCGCTCGTTTCCAACTGCCAGATCCTGTCGCATCTCGCCAATATCGGCGATACGCGCTCGCTGATCATCCATCCGGCTTCGACCACTCACCGTCAGCTCACCGACGAGCAGAAGACGGCGGCCGGTGCCGGTCCGGACGTCGTCCGTCTGTCGATCGGCATCGAGGATGTCGAGGACATCATTGCCGATCTCGACCAGGCACTGGCCGCGGTCTGATCGAAAAGCGGTGTGAAGAACGGAAAAGCCGGGCATGTCGCCCGGCTTTTTCATATCTGCGCCGGCACCATCAGGTGCGAAGGGCCTCGCTGAAACGCGCCCGCACCCAGAACTCCACGGCGGCGATCATCACCGCGACGATGAAGCCCTGATGGGTAAGCGCCAGCCAGAACGGCACATGGCCAAGCAAGGTGGCGATGCCGATGACCATCTGGACGAGGAGGACGACCAGCACGGCATGCGCCGCGCCGCGCAGATGGCGGGCGGTTTCGCAGCGATAGACCGCCCACATGGCCCATAGCGCGAATCCGACGATCAGATAAGCGGTCAGGCGGTGCTGGAATTGCACGGTCAGCACGTTCTCGAAGTGATTGATCCAGGCCGGCGTCATAAGCCACAGGCCGGAGGGGATGAGGGCGCCGTCCATCAGCGGCCAGGTGTTGAAGGAAAGCCCGGCCTTGAGCCCGGCCACCAGACCACCGAGGAAGATCTGCAGCACCAGCAGGGCCAGCAGGAGCTTTGCCGTTCCCACGAAGGGCCGCGCCCCTTGCGGCCGGGCGGCGGCCTCGCGATCGACCGGAACCAGCGCGAGATAGCGGGCGAGCGCGAAGAGATAGATGAAGATCAGGCAGGCAAGCGTCAGATGGGTGGCAAGGCGGTACTGGCTGACGTCGACACGCTCGGCAAGCCCGGAGACCACCATCCACCAACCGACGACGCCCTGCATGCCGCCGAGTACGAAGCCCCCGACCAGCCAGGGCAGCAGCCATTTTTCGATGCGCCCGCGCCACCAGAACCATACGAGAGGCACGAAGAAGGCAAGGCCGATCACCCGGCCGAGCAGGCGATGTCCCCACTCCCACCAGAAGATGAACTTGAACTCGTCCAGCGACATGCCCTTGTTGATGAGCTGGTATTCGGGGATCTGGCGATACTTCTCCAGTTCCTCCTCCCACTCGGCAACGGAAAGCGGCGGAATGACGCCGTGGATCGGCTTCCACTCGGTGATCGACAGGCCGCTATCGGTAAGACGGGTCGCGCCGCCGACGACAATCATGGCGAAGATCAGCACGCAGATCGCATAGAGCCAGAGCCGGATCGCCCGGCGGTCGGCCGCGATGCGAGCGTTGGCGTCATCCATCGGAGCGCCGAGCGAGGCTGCCGTCGTGTCGGACATGGGGAGGCACCATATCGTCAAATGAAGGAACGGCGCCAGCGGCACCGCGAGACTGAGCGGGGTTATAGGCATGGGCGGCGAAAGACAAGGTCTTGACGGCAGGGGTCGCTGTGACACATGCACTCAGAACATATCGTTTGGACGCTTGGCCTACCCCTTGCGATTGGGTGCGGGCGACAGGCCGCTTCCCCACCGATCCGGAGAGCAGATGCGAAATCCGCTGCGCAAATTCATCGGCATGCTGGTGCTGGTCACTTTCGTGATCGTCTATGCCTTCGTGGCGATGGTCATTGGCGACATGACGTTGCAGCACGCCTCGCTCGCCATGCAGCTCCTGTATTTCGGGATTGCTGGAATTGCCTGGACGCTCCCTGCCGGCGCCATCATCTGGTGGATGGAGCACGGCTTCCGGATCAGCCGCAGGCGGGATGCGGATTGATCGTGTCGCGCAGGCGCTCGCGCGTCAGCGCATAATGGTCGTGGGTGCGAGCGCCTACTGAAAACAGCGGACCGCGCAGAATCTCGCGCAACTCGTCCCAGCTCAGGATCAGTTCCTCGGCCAGGGCCGGCAGGTCGACGCCGTGGATAGATGCCAGCCGGCGCAGTTCCAGTTCCAACCGCTGCGAGTCCCCCCAGATCCCGGACCTGCGGTCGACAAACCGGACGCCACGAAGATGGTGAAGGGTGCAGAGTGGCGCTTCAGCACCGGTCAGGCGTGGACGAGATTGTCGCGATACCCGTCGTCGAAGGTCAGCGCGGCGAAACGCGCCCCCGCTGTCCGGCTCCTGCATGCGTGCCACGGCGGTCTCCAGCGGCACGATCTCCATACCGGCAGCACGTATCTGGCGGATCGTATGGTCCAGAAACTCCGATGTGACGGTGAGACGGGCATTTGGGGGAACTGACGCGGCGCGCCAGAAGGTCACACGCTGTGCAAGTAAAGATCACACCTCGCCCGCCAGTCAGTGGCGGCAGCAGGTGGCCGCTCCCGCTCCAATGCAGCAGCTTACAGCGTCCAGCCAGCAGGTGACGCTGCAGATCCATGTTTTGACAACCGCCTGAAGCCGGTGACAGTCGCCAGCTTTTTCAACTGGGAGCGGCATATCGACGGTTTCTTTAGAACTCCTTGCTAGTGAAACTGGCAATCGAATGAGAATGCCATCGGGGCAGCAGCAACGAGAGCATCGCGAATCTGGGGGAGACGATGGTCAGGCCGGTCGGGTTGCTCCAGTCGAATGACTGGGATCAGATGGACCTTCAGGCGATGAGGCTGGATGCCATGCTCGAGAACGGCGAATTTTCCGTGCGTGCCCTTCGCGATCCGGCGGAGGCGGCCTGCGCTTGGCGCCATCTCGAAGAAAACGCCTTCGGTACGCTGTTCACGAGTTATGACTGGCTCGCGTCGTGGTACGACCACGTCGGGCGCGCGCGCGGCATCGAGCCGATCATCGTCCTCGGCGAGATTGACGGCGAGCCCGGCTTCCTGTTGCCGCTTGGAGTGATGAAGATCTTCGGCGGCACCTTGCGTCTCGGCCGGTTCCTCGGCGACTTTCACGGCAATCAGAACAGTGGCCTTTGGCGCCGCGACGTGTTCGCGGGCATCCATGGCAAGAGCCTGCACCGCGCGCTCCTGCGCATCGGGCGCGAACACCGGATCGACCTGTTCGACCTCAAGTACATTCCCGCCACCCTGGACGAGCGGGTTCATCCGTTGATAGACCGCACCGCGATCGAAAGCCTGAACGCGGTTCATGCTTTCCCGCTCAAGGCCGACTTCGACACGCTCTACAAGGAACGCCGGAGTTCCAGCGCCCGCAAGAAGCTCAGGATCAAGGAAAAGAAGCTCGCGGAACTGGGAGGCTTGGCCTGGCGCAAGGCGGTCGACACGGAAACGGCCCTGCACTTCCTCGACACGCTGGTTGCGCAACGCAGCGCCCGTCAAGCCACGCACGGCATTCCCAACGTCTTCGAGCCGGCGGATGTCAGAGGGTTCCTCGCCGATCAGATCACAAGCGCGATCCGCGATCGCTCCGAGCACGTGACCATCCATGCCCTGGAAGCTGGCGGGCGGATTCGGGCGACCTATCTGTGCGGCCTGCAATATGGCCGCTACCACGCCTATACCAACAGCATCGACGAGGACGTCGCCGCCTGCAGCCCCGGCGATATCCTGCTCAACCATGTGATTGCAGATGCCTGCCGCCTGGGCGCCCACACGTTCGACTTCGGCCTCGGCGCAGAACGGTACAAGACGGCCTGGGCGGACAAGGAAGTCCTGATGGACGTCGAAATTCCGGTGACGATCAAGGGCTATATCGCACAGAACGGCGTCAAGCAGATGCGCGCCTTCAAACGGCGGATCCGCAGTTCGCCCAAGCTGTGGCAGGCGGTACGGATGATGCGCAGACTGAAGGGCTGACGCAGCCAACAGGCAGGAGTAGCAGAAAGGCCGGGATCGCCCCGGCCTCTTGCTTTGCCAATCCTGGTGCCGCGCGCTACCGCCTCACGCTGCCATATCCGCTCGCCCGACGCTGGCGGACCTTCCTGCGCCATCGCTAACGGTTTCCACGATCACCGGAGCGCCGGTCTGGTCCTCGAGCATGCGCATTGCGTCTTCCATCTCGGGATCGGCAGGAGATCCGCCCGACGCCACCACGACTTGATCAGCCATCGCCAGGATCTGGGCGCTGATCAGCGAATCGTCGATCAGCCCGAGGTCGAAGAACACCTGATCGTAGGTGTGATCGATCGCTTCCATCAGCATTTCGAACCGCTCGTTCTGAGCGAGATCGTCGTCAATCGCCCGTCGCCCCGCCTCGATGACATGCGCGCGCGAGGCTGCATCGCGATAGATCACGCCGGCGAACGAGGCGCTGCCGTCGAGCAGTTCGGCAAACCCCGGCACCGCCTGGGGATCGGCGAGATCCGGGCGGACCTCAAGGAACAACGGCATGACGCCCTCCTCCGCCGCGGCGCGCACGAGACGGAACGTGACGCTTTGCGAAATCTCGTCGCTGTCGACGCTGAGCACGGCGATGCGGCGCGGCCGTTCTCGGCTGGGCGCAACAAGCGGCCCGTCGAGACCAGACGCCGGGGCGGATCTGGCGATGTCGGACGGCGTCTCTTCCGCGGTCGACTGGGACTTCACGGCAAGGGAAGCGCCCACCGCTGCGCTTGGCGTCCAGTCATAGGAGAAGGTCGGCGTGCCGGCACCATAGGCTGCTCCTCCCCGCCCCATTGACGCGGAGCGCGTTTGCGAAGCGGATGCAGCCGCAACGGGATGGTCCGCCTCCTCCGTCTCCACGATACGGGTCACGAAAGCGCGCCCGGAGACGAACTGGCCGAGAATCACCGACATCGCCGACAGCATCAAGGTGACGAAAGCGGCGATCGCCACCGTCTGCGGCACCTTCGGAGAGAAGGGCTCCAGCGGGACGGTTGCTCGCGAGATGACGCGCGCGTCGGCGCCAATAACGCTGGCGTTGCGACGCGTATCGGCCTCGCGGTAGCGGGTCATCAACTGGTCGAGCTGTGTCGTCTTGACCGCTGCCTCACGCTCCAGATCGCGCAGGCGGACCTGATCGTCGTTGGAACGGGCCGCGCGCGTCTTGAATTCCTCGAGCGTTGCCTGAAGCGAGGCCACACGCTCCTGTTGGATACGCGCCTCGTTCTCCAGCCCCGCCGCGACACGTCCCGCCTCCTGGCGAATCTGCCGATCGAAGTCATCAAGCTGGGACCGCAGCGCCCGGAGCTGCGGATGGTTCGGCAGCAAGGTGGTGGAGAGCTCGGCAATGCGGGCCTGGAGTTCCACCTGACGCTCGCGCAGACGCTGGATAAGCTGGGAGTTCAGCACGTCCTGCATGCCGTCGAGCGACCCGCCGCCACTGAGCTGGGCGCGGATCAGCTTCGCCCGCGCCTCGGCCTGCGACTGGGCCGCGCGGGCGTCGGAAAGCTGTGTTCCAATCTCCCCGAGTTGCTGGCGATCCAGCGTCTGATTGTCGGCGCCGAGCAGGAGATCGTTCTGCGAACGGAAATCCTCGACCCGCTTCTGCGCCGCCTGAACCTCCTCGCGCAACCGCTCGATCTGCGGCTCCAGCGAGGCCGCGGCCATGTCCGTCGTCTCGCGCTTCACCGATGATTGCAGGTCGAGATACTCCTCGACCACCGCATTGGCGACCCTGGCGGCGAGCTCGGGATTCTTGGAGACATAGCGGACGGAGATGACCCGGGAGCCATCCACCCGAAACACCTCGAGATTGTCATAGAAGACCTTGAGCACCCGCTCTTCGCGGGTATTGCTGCCGGGATCGCGCATCACGCCGAGCGCGACGAACATGTCCTGGATCAGGCTGCTGGAGCCTGCTTCGAACTCGGGAATGCTGGCAAGATCGAGCCGTTTGGCCACCCGGCGCAACAGATCGCGCGACTGCAAAAGTTCGACCTGGCTGGCGACACCCTCGTTGTCGAGAAGCGCCCGCTCCTCCTCTGCGCCGCGCGCTTCCCCAGGATAGACGACGTTCGACGTCTCGATCAGCACCTTCGATTCGGCCCGGTAGCGGGAGGGTACGACTTGCAGAACCAGGAAAGTCACGAGTGCGGCGCCGACCACAAGAGGCAGCAGCCAGCGAAGCGACCGGCGCAAGGCGCCAAGGATCGCCGAAAGGTCGATCTCGACGCGCTCGTCGACGCCGGGCGGTCGGGCGTCAGGTGCGTGCGGCTGGTTCATGCTCGCTACTCCGGAAGGGTGTCTGCGAGGATGATGACGATTCATGGTAAGCGGAGAGTTAACCTCCCGAGCCGTGCGCACAGCATCGCGCTTGCCCGATTCACCCCAAGTTAACCACGTTGCGGAAAAGAATGGCGCAGTCGCTTCAGGAGATCGGAATGTTCACGCGCCTCATCGCCGTTCTTTGCCTGGCCCTGACGGTCGCCGCGTGCAGCGGATACCGGCAACCGCCAACGGCGTTCCACGACATCCTCACCAAGCCCTACAGGCTTGACTCCAGTGATGTGTTGCGGGTGATCGTGTTCGGTCAGCAGGATCTCAACAACACCTACACGGTGGATCAGGCCGGCTATGTCGCGATGCCTCTCATCGGCAGTGTCGCGGCACGCGGACTGACCGTCCGCGAGCTTGAGGCCCAGATCACGAATCGCTTGAAAAACGGATACTTGCGCGATCCAGACGTCTCGGTTGAAGTTGCCACCTACCGTCCCGTCTTCGTCATGGGCGAAGTCGCCGCCGCCGGCCAGTACCCTTATGTGGCGGGCATGACGGCGCAGAATGCCATCGCAACGGCGGGCGGGTTCACGCCCCGCGGTCAGCAGTCCTCGGTCGACATCACCCGCCAGATCAACGGCGAGGTGATCAGCGGGCGCGTGCCGATCACCGACCCGGTCCGACCGGGCGACACGATCTATGTGCGGGAGCGATTCTTCTAACCCACCCGAGGGTTTCGCATTTTTGGCGGATTAACCTGCGACTCATCCCTGTCTGCTAAGGTTCAGGTTGCATGATCCGGAAAGATAATCCGGACGGGCAGCCGCGTTGAGCCAGGGAGTTTCCAGATGACCGCCGCGCCCTTGCGCATCGTTCACATCGTCCGCGCCCCGATCGGCGGGATTTTCCGACATATCTCCGACCTTTCGCTGGCCCAGACGCGGGCCGGTCATCAGGTCGGAGTGATCTGCGACGCCTCCACCGGCGGCCCGTTCGAAGCCGAGGCCATCGCACGTCTTGCCCCGCAGCTTGCCCTCGGCATCGCGCGCTTTCCGATGCGTCGCCAGGTAACCCCCGGCGACCTGCGTGCGGCATTGTCGCTGTTTCGGCATGTGCGCGATCTCAAGCCCGACGTCCTGCATGGCCATGGCGCCAAGGGCGGGGTCTTCGCCCGTTCGATCGGCACCTTGCTGCGGCTGCGCGGCCGCAAGGTCACCCGGATCTACTGCCCGCATGGTGGCAGCCTCCACTACGATCCGCGCGGGATCGAAGGACGCATCTATTTCGCGCTCGAGCGCTTGCAGGAGCGCTTCACCGACGGACTCATCTTCGTCTCGGACTACGAGTACTCTGCCTACGAATCAAAGGTCTCCATGCCCAAGGTGGCCGCTCGGGTCGTCTATAACGGGCTGGCACCGGAAGAGTTCTCGCAAGTGCGGCCGCAGGCCGACGCCGCCGATTTCCTGTTCATCGGCATGCTGCGCGACCTCAAGGGGCCGGATCTGTTCATTCAGGCGCTGGCGCATATGGAGAGCGTCCACGGCATGAAGGCCCGGGCTGATATCGTTGGCGAGGGCGAAGATCGTTCGCGCTACGAAGCGATGGTCCAGGCGCACGGCCTTACCGACCGCGTTCGCTTCCTCGGCGCCATGCCCGCCCGCGAAGCCTTCCGTCTCGCACGCTGTGTCGTCGTTCCCTCCCGTGCGGAGGCCATGCCGTATATCGTGCTGGAGACGGTGGCGGCCCAGATGCCGCTGATCGCAACCCGCGTCGGCGGCATTCCGGAGATCTTCGGCCGCTTCGCCGACAAGCTGGTAACGCCGGGCGATGCGGAAGAACTGGCCAGCGCCATGGCTGCGGCCTTCCGGGATCCGGATACCATGTGCCGGCGCGCGGAAGGGCAGCGCAAGTGCCTGTCCGAGACCTTCAACGTCGAACTCATGAACGATCGCATCACCTCGCTCTATCTGGAGACGCGCGGGGTGAAGCGGCAGGACAAGGCGGGACGGAGCCCGGACGCGCCGACGCTGGCTGCCGCCAGCGCCCTGGCGAACCGGGATGCCGGCGCGTCGGGCAGGCGCGAATGAAAGAGGCAAAGGAAATGCCCCCGCATCATACCGCGCAACTGCTGCAGAACGTCATGCCAAGCACGCCGGAGACGGAGGGCGAGAACAGCACCCCGCTGCCGAACACCAGCAAACTGTCGCCGCTCGCGATCAAGATCGCCAGCGGCCTGCAGACCTCCGTGGTCTCGCCGACAGTGCTGGGCGGCACCGTGCGACTGGCCGACCTTGCCATCGTGGCGGCCTTCGGCTTTGCCTCCCTGCATTCAGGCGGCATTCCGGTGGTCTCGTCGACCGCATTGTTGTCGGTCGCTGCGGCGCTGCTGCTCTCCTCCGCCTTCTTCCAGGCCTCGGACTGCTACCAGATCCCGCTGATGCGCAACATGGTGGCCCAGGCCGCACGCATGGTCATCGCCTGGACCCTGGTTTTCGTGACCATGTTCATGGCCAAGACATTCGGCAACGTGATGCGGGGCGTGCCGGGCGATCTGCTGATCCTCTGGTACGGGTTCGGACTGGCCACATTGCTGACGGCGCGCACGCTGGTGACGATTTTCGTGCGCAAATGGACGCGCGAAGGCCGGCTGGAGCGGCGGGCGGTGATCGTCGGCGGCGGTCAGGTTGCCGCAGACTTCATTCACGAAATCGAGCGGCAGCCGAACAACGACATCCGCATCTGCGGCCTGTTCGACGACCGCAAGGGTGACCGTTCGCCGGATATCGTCGCCGGCTATCCGAAGCTTGGGACGGTGAGCGACCTTGTCGAGTTCGCCCGCATCGCTCGCATCGACATGCTGATCGTCACGATCCCGCTGAGAGCCGAGAAGCGCTTGCTGGAGTTCCTCAAGACCTTGTGGGTCCTGCCGGTCGACATCCGTCTGTCCGCCCATACCGACAAGCTGACCTTCCGCGACCGCGCGTCTTCCTTCATCGGAACCGTGCCGATCGTCGACGTGGTGCACAAGCCGCTTGCCGACTGGGACAGTATCGCCAAGCGCGCCTTCGACCTCATCGTGGCGAGCCTGATGATCGTGCTGCTGTCGCCGGTCATGATCGCCACCGCATTGGCGGTAAAGCTGGACAGCAAGGGACCTGCCCTCTTCCGCCAGAAGCGCTATGGCTTCAACAACGAGGTGATCGAAGTCCTCAAATTCCGTTCGATGTATCACGAGATGGCGGACCCGGCCGCGAAGAAGGTGGTGACCCGCAACGACCCGCGGGTGACCCGCGTCGGCCGCTTCATCCGCCGCTCGTCGCTGGACGAATTGCCCCAGCTTTTCAACGTTCTCAAAGGCGATCTGTCGCTGGTGGGGCCGCGCCCGCATGCGGTCAATGCCCACACGAACGAGAAGATGTGGGACGAGGTGGTCGACGGCTATTTCGCGCGCCACAAGGTCAAGCCCGGCGTGACCGGCTGGGCCCAGATCAACGGCTGGCGCGGCGAGGTCGACACGCCGGAAAAGATCCAGAAGCGCGTCGAATATGACGTCTATTATATCGAGAACTGGTCGATCCTGTTCGATATCCGCATCCTGCTGGCAACGCCCTTCGCCCTGTTCAAGTCGGAGAACGCCTATTGAGCACGGTCGCCCATCGCGGACTTGCCGGAGCTCCCACCGCTCCGATCCGGCGTAGCGGCGGCCTGCGCATCGAGACGCGGCTGATCGGCACGCTCGCGCTCTGGCTGGTGACCTTCCTTGGCGGATTCGTGCTGCGCGAGCCCGCCCCTTACGAGCTGGCGATGGTGGTCGTGCTGTCGGGCTGGCTGCTGTCCGGCCCGCGCTTCTCCCCCGCCCTCGGCCCTCTTCTGCTGGTGATCGTGCTCTTCGTCTGCGGCGGTCTGCTCGGAACGTTGATGTCCGACAATTTCGGCGTTGCGATCATGTATATCGCCGTCACCGGCTTCCTGGCGTTGACCTCCGTCTTTTTCGCCTCGGTGGTCGCAAGCGATCCCTCCCGTCTGGCAACCATCGCCAATGCCTACACGGCGAGCGCGGTCATCGTTGCGCTCCTCGGCATCGGCGGCTATTTCGGCCTGCTTCCCGGCAGCCTCTTCACCCTGTACGGCCGCGCCAAAGGCACCTTCCAGGACCCCAATGTCTTCGGTCCCTTCCTGGTGCTGCCCTGGACCATCGCCCTGCACACGGTGCTGACCCGCCCGCTTGCCCGCTCGGGAATCGCAATCGCGGCGCTCGGTGTCCTGAGCTTCGGTATCCTGCTCAGCTTCTCGCGCGCGGCCTGGGGGCTTGCCGCGTTTGCCGCTATCGGCCTTTACGTGATCCTCTTCTGCATGACGCGGGAGCGCGGGGAACGCGCGCGGCTGATCCTGTTCGGAGCCGCCGGCGTTCTCGCCGTCCTTGCACTGATCGCTGTCGCGCTGTCGGTCGAGTCCATCTCCGGAATGCTGCTGCAGCGTGCCAGGCTGGTGCAGGACTACGACACGGCGCGGCTCGGCCGTTTCGCGCGCTATACGCTCGGCTTCCAGATGGTGCTCGATCGGCCGTTCGGGCTCGGTCCCCTGCAGTTCCGCAATTTCTTCCCCGAAGACGAGCACAATACCTATCTGAAAGCCTTCACAACCTACGGCTGGCTCGGCGGCGTCGCCTATCTCTCGCTCGTCGCCTTCACGGCGATCCGGCTGTTCCCGCTGGTCTACCAGCGACGCCCGTGGACGTGGGCCGCGCAATGCGTGTTCGTGGTGCTGTTCGGTCACATGCTGATGTCGGCGATCATCGATACCGACCGCTGGCGCCATCTCTATCTGCTCTACGGCCTCGCCTGGGGTCTGATCGCCTGTGAATATGCGTGGCGGACCTCGGCCGTCAAGCGCCTGTCTTCCGCCGGGATGAAGGCCGCTCGCGAGCGTTGATTGCGGTTCTTAAGCGCTTGCGTGCCCCTTGCGAAGCGGATAGGAAGAACGGGCTCGCGAAGCGGGCAGTCGGGCAGTAGCGCAGCCTGGTAGCGCACTTCACTGGGGGTGAAGGGGTCGTCGGTTCAAATCCGGCCTGCCCGACCATTCGCATCTCGCCCTGCTTGGCGTTCAGATCGTCATGCAGTGGCCGGAATATCCGGGCCGATGCGTGACATGCTCAGCCCCATCATCCATAGACGCCAAGCAGCAAAGCCGGTCGTGCGATGAGCGCGCGCGAGATCGCGACCCAGGCCGATCTTGAAGACGTTCGGGCAGGCCCCATCGACACTGAGGGGGCCTCGACACCTGCTTTTGCCGATCAGCCCCCAGCCCCTCCGGAGCGTTGGGACCTGACGCTCGGCCTTGCCTTGTCGGCAGCCTTTCACGTCGCGGCATTCGCAATGCTTGCACTGCTCTCGGATCCTCCACAGCCCTACGGCGTATCGTATGACGATGCGGTCGAAGTGGTGCTGGTACCGCTGCAAACGCGAGCCGAGCCTCGGCTGGGGGAGGTTGCGGACGCCCCCCGGGGGACGACGACGCAGCCCGCAGACGATGTGTCTTCCGCAGCACCTGCGCCATTGCAGCAACATCGGACGCAGGACGAGCAGGTGCCAGCAGACTTGCCAACCGATCGGGCGTCAACGGACGCCCCGCCTTCGCCCACGGCCAAGGATGCCGCCCGCATCACGCCCGCCCCTCCCCGGCGACGGGTCCCTGAACTCACCGAGGCGCGCACCCTCTACACCTCGCGGTTGCGCGACACCGCGCTCGGCCGCGCGGCGCTCGCCGAACTGGACCTGGCCGACCCGGAAGAGCGGATCTTTCAGTTGTGCACCTATGAGGCGGTCGAGCAACTGCGCCGGGAGCATCCGGACCTGCGGTTCGAATACGCAATCGCCGAGGCACGCGAGGAAGCGACGCTGACGGGCCTGGCGCTGGAGGCAAAGGGAGCGGCGATCCAGGGACGCGGACGCTGGTACGACCTCTCCTTCCGCTGCGAGGTGGCGGAAGATCTCATGGGGGTCACCGGGTTTGCCTTCGCCCTGGGACCGGAGATCACCCGCCCGGAGCGCGACAACCTCGACCTGCCTATCGACGGCCCGATCCATTGACGCGCAGCAACGGGTTCCGCCCCGGCTGCAGGTCCGGAGGGGCAGGCTCGACCTCTGGTCCACTTGTGCGATCCGCGAACAGCGCTACCATGCTTGACAAGGACCGGAGCACCGACAAGAACCCGGCCGTCACGTGGGAGGAACGTACATGTGCCACATCTTTGCCGGGCAGGACCCGGGCGACTACGAACCCGAAATGCGGCGCCTGCGACTGAACGGACAGAGCACCAGCATCCGGCTCGAACGCTCGTTCTGGGAGATCATCGACGAGATCGCGCAGAGCGAAGGCGTGAGCACGCCGGCCTTCATCTCGAAGCTGCATTCCGAGGTGCTGGAACTGCGGGGCGAGACGCGCAACTTCACTTCGCTGCTGCGCTGTGCCTGTCTCGTTCGGCTTCGCCAGACGGTTCCTCAGATGCATCTGGAGGCTGCAGAGTAAAAAGCGCCTGTAGTAAAACTTTACTACCCATGAAGTGAATCCCGGACGCATCCTTTCTCTATCGGAAGAACTGGGCATCAGCCATCTGGCCGCGGTCTTGCGGCCAAGGCTGTCCGATTGAAGAAAGCTGCCGGCACCGCCGTCAGGACTGATCCAGGAGAACACTCGTGGCGAAATGCATACACGCGATGATCCGCGTGCTCGATGAAACGCGTTCCGTTGGCTTCTACAAGACGGCATTCGGGCTCGACATTGCCGAACGGCTCGAGTTCGACGACTTCATCCTCATCTATCTCAGAAATGCCGACGCGGATTTCGAGGTCGAACTGACGGTCAACAAGGGACGCACGGAACCCTACGACCTCGGCAACGGCTATGGACATCTGGCTTTCTGCGTCGACGATCTCGATGCGGAACACACCCGCTTCGAGCAGGCCGGACTCGCTCCGCGCAAGATCGTGGAGTTCAACCGCGACGGCGCTCTGCTGGCCCGCTTCTTTTTCGTTCAGGATCCGGACGGCTATCAGATCGAGGTGCTGCAGCGCCACGGTCGCTATCGCTGAACGGGGCACACCGTTTCGGGAGGGAGGAAAATGACCGAAACACTGACCCACAGACACATGACCAGACGCCAACTGCTGGCACGCAGCGCAGCAGTTGGCGCCGCATTCGTCATCGGACCGGGCTTTCTGGCCGCCAACACCGCGGCATGGGCAATGGAGATCGCCCATCTGAAGCCGCAGACCATGGCAACCCTGATCCGCATGGCCCGCGACATCTATCCGCACGATCATGTGGCGGACGAGTATTACGCCATCGCCGTCAAGGGATATGACGCCCCCGACAAGGCGGCGATGATCGAGGCCGGCATTGCCGCGCTCGACGCGGCGGCCCAGGGCAAGGGGCATGCCGGATATCTCGCCATGGGCTGGGAGCGCGAGCGCGTCGACCTCCTGCGATCGATGGAGGAGAGCCCCTTCTTCCAGACCGTGCGCGGCGGGCTGGTCACCGGGCTCTACAACCAGAAGGCCGTGTGGCCCCTCTTCGGCTACGAGGGGGAAAGCTACTCGCTGGGCGGCTACATCGACCGGGGTTTCGACGACATCAACTGGCTCTGAGGGAGGAGGCTGTCATGGCCGCACCATTCGACCTGAACGACGACACGGTCGTCGTGGTCATCGGGACAGGCGCCGGCGGCGGCGTCCTGGCCAATGAACTGGCCCAGAAGGGCGTCAGCGTGGTGGCGCTGGAAGCCGGCGGGCGCTATCTGCCGGAAGACTACATCAACGACGAATGGGAGAGTTTCGGGCAACTGGCCTGGCTCGACCCGCGTTCGACCTCCGGCGACTGGCGCGTTGCAAAGGACTTCTCCGGCCTGCCGGCATGGATCGTCAAGGCTGTCGGCGGCACCACCACCCATTGGGCGGGTGCGTCGCTGCGCTTCCAGGCGCACGAATTCAAGACCCGCAGCACCTATGGCAATGTCGAGGGTGCCAACCTGCTCGACTGGCCGATCGACCTTGCCGAGATGGAACCCTGGTACGAGAAGGCGGAGGAGAAGCTGGGCGTCACGCGCACCGGCGGTCGAGAAGGATTGCCCGGCAACAACAATTTCAAGGTCTTCGAAGCCGGCGCGCGCAAGCTCGGCTACACGGAAGTCCATACCGGACGCATGGCAATCAACTCGGCGGAGAACGACGGCCGCTTTGCTTGCCAGCAGACAGGCTTCTGTTTCCAGGGGTGTAAATGGGGCGCCAAATGGTCCGCCGCCTATACGGACATCCCGCGCGGCGAAGCCACCGGCAATCTGGAGGTGCGCGAGCACGCCCATGTTCTGCGGATCGAGCACGATGCCGGCGGCAGGGTGACCGGCGTGCTCTATGCCGACAGGGACGGTAACCAGCACCTGCAGAAGGCGCGCGTCGTCTGCGTCGCGGGCAACTCGATCGAGAGCCCTCGCCTGCTGCTCAACTCCGCCTCGAGCCTCTTCCCCGACGGGCTTGCCAACTCCTCCGGCCAGGTCGGACGCAACTACATGCGGCACATGACCGGATCGGTCTATGCCGTGTTCGACAAGCCCGTGCGCATGTGGCGCGGCACGACGATGGCCGGCATCGTCCAGGACGAGGCGAGGCACGATCCCTCGCGCGGCTTCGTCGGCGGCTACGAACTCGAGACACTCGCCCTCGGACTGCCGTTCATGGCAGCGTTCCTGGATCCGGGTGCCTGGGGCCGCGAGTTCACCACCGCGCTCGATTCCTACGAGAACATGGCCGGCATGTGGATCGTCGGCGAGGACATGCCGCAGGAGACCAACCGGATCACGCTCAATCACGAGCTCAAGGACCAGTATGGGCTGCCGGCGCCGAACGTGCATTTCACCGACCACCCCAACGACATCGCGATGCGCCGCCACGCCTACAAGCAGGGCATCGCGATCTACGAGGCAGTCGGCGCGACGCGCACCTTCCCGACGCCGCCCTACCCCTCCACGCATAATCTCGGCACCAACCGCATGTCGGAAAACCCGAGGGACGGCGTGGTCAACCGCTGGGGCCGGGCGCACGATGTCCCGAACCTTTATGTGTCGGACGGCAGCCAGTTCACCACGGGCGCGGCGGAGAACCCGACGCTGACCATCGTGGCGCTGGCGATCCGTCAGGCCGACCATATCGCCTCGCAGATGTCGCAAGGACAGTTGTAGGCGTTCTCGACCCGCAAGATCAGAAGGCGGCGGGATTGCAAGCCCGTCGCCTTCGGCCAAGACAAACAGCGACCGCGCGACAGGGGCGAGATCTACACTGCCGTGCGGATGGGCGAAGGCTCCGAGTTTGGGTTTTTTGGCGAAGCCTGGAAAATAACTCACTGAATTCTGAAATTTTCCGGACAGTTTATAAATTTGGATAGATAGACACTATCCCCGTCATGCGCTGGTTCTGCAGATATCGACTGCGAACGCCCCACTTCCTTCTGAGCGAGCGTCACGAAGTTCTCAGCGCATATCGCAGCAAGTGTCGTACTTTTTTTTCTACTTTCAGGCCAAATCAGAGCCAACTGATGCGCCATAACGAGTTGATCGAGAATTACGGGACGGAAACCGCGATATGCTCCAGACTTCTGCAAACCCCAAGAGCCCGCTTCATTGTTCGGAAAAAATAGGCGCCCACGCTCGATAAGAGTACTTGTTCGTATAATTAAATCTCGGCGCTTGACGTCAATAACTCCTTCAAAAAGAGCAGAATCTCTCTGCTCAGTCAAAATTATCAGGGAACGCAAACAATCGATACATTCATTAACCCAGACAAAGACCTCCTCTCGACGAAGTTCTTTTACTCTACGGTCTTCCTGGTCGCTCTGCCATTTTAAGAAAGCAAGATAAAACCCACCAGCGCCAACGAGGACTGGGACAGTAGAAACCAAAATCTGAATAGCGAGCATTGCCCCTCCCGCCGATCTACCGCGCCTGATCGAGGATGCGCTTGCATTCCAGCAGCTCGAAAAGCGTCGCCTGGAGGCGGCGGATATCGTCCTTCGACAGATTGCCGGACGGAGCCTCGACACGCTCGCCGAGCAGCCGCTCCATGAGACGAAATCCGGCGCGCGTCGTCGGCATCTCCGGCGGCACGGCCCCCTCGGGCAATATGCCGCGCGGGATCGGCTCTCCATCATCGTCCGGATCGACGAACTGCGGTTCCGCCTGGCGTGCTCGAGGTGCCTGCATGCTCGGCGCGAAATCCGGCGCGCGCGGCTGCGACCTTGGCGGAGCAGCCGGCGGGGGCACCACGTCCTCGACCTCCGGTTCGTCCGTCCCCGGCTGTGCGGCAAGGGCCGCGAGCGCGATACCATCCTCGCGCCAGACCTGCATGACGAAACGGGGGCCCTGTTCCTTCAGGATGCGCTGCACGCCCTTGATCGTATAGCCTTCGCCATAGAGCAGATGCCGGATGCCGCGCAGCAGATCGATATCGTCGGGACGATAGTAGCGACGACCGCCGCCGCGCTTGAGCGGGCGGATCTGGGTGAAGCGGGTTTCCCAGAAACGGAGGACGTGCTGCGGCAAGTCGAGATCGTCGGCGACCTCGCTGATCGTGCGAAAGGCGTCAGGGCTTTTTTCGACGGTCACTGAAATGGTGCTTCATCGTCCGCCGGCGCTGTCTCAGTCGCCGCTCCCGGACGCTCCCATCATCGTCTCGTTGATGCGCTTCTTGAGCACGTTCGACGGTTTGAACACCATCACTCGGCGCGGGAGGATAGGCACCTCCTCGCCGGTCTTCGGATTTCGTCCGATGCGCTCTCCCTTGGAGCGCACGACAAAGGACCCGAATGACGAGAGTTTCACCGACTCTCCGGCAACGAGACAGTCCGCGATCTCCGACAGGACCTTTTCCACGAGTTCCGATGATTCCGATCTTGAAAGGCCGACTTTCTGGTAGACCGCCTCACAAAGATCGGCCCGCGTAACTGTCCTGCCGCTCATAGTCCCTCCTTGGCCGAACCTCGTGGTTCGACGGTGTCAGGGATATTCTTCTTTGACCCTTCGGGGCCCACCGAACCCGGAAGACAGCCTATTGGCTCGCGCGCAGACGGTCAACAGTCTGACCTTGCTCCGGTTCGTAAAAGTTCACAAGGCTCAAGCCTTTGCATGGCTACCAGCGCAGCAGCGACGCTCCCCAGGTGAAGCCGCCGCCCATCGCCTCGAGCATGATCAGGTCGCCGCGCTTCACCCGCCCGTCGCGCACCGCCTGGTCGAGCGCCAGGGGAATCGAGGCCGCGGAGGTGTTGCCGTGATCCTCCAGAGTCACAACCACCTTGGCGGGGTCGACGCCGAGCTTCTTGGCGCTGGCGTCGATGATGCGGCGGTTGGCCTGATGGGGAATGAACCAGTCAAGGGACTCGGCGCTGGTGTCGGTTGCCTCGAAGGCTGCCTCGACCACGTCGGTGATCATCGACACCGCATGGCGGAAGACTTCCTTGCCCTGCATGCGCAGGTGGCCGACGGTCTGGGTCGAAGACGGACCGCCATCGACATAGAGCTTGTCCTTGTGGGCGCCGTCGGAGCGCAGGTGCGAGGTCAGGATACCCCGATCGGCGGTGGTCCCCTCCCCCTCCGCTGCCTCCAGGACAATGGCGCCTGCCCCATCGCCGAAGAGCACGCAGGTGGTGCGGTCCTCCCAATCGAGGATGCGGGAGAAGGTCTCAGCGCCGATCACCAGCGCCCGTTTTCCCATGCCGGCCCGCAGATAGGCGTCCGCCGTTGCCAGCGCATAGACGAAGCCCGAACAGACCGCATGCACATCGAACGCGAATCCGCTGGCGATGCCGAGCCTGTGCTGGACCGTGACGGCAGTCGCCGGGAAGGTATTGTCCGGTGTTGCCGTGGCAAGAATGATCAGATCGATGCTCGTCGCCTCGCACCCTGCCGCCTCAAGCGCCTTGCGGGCAGCAGCGACCGCGAGATCGGAGGTGAACTCGCCGTCCGCCGCGATATGCCGGGCGTGGATACCAGTGCGCTGGACGATCCATTCATCGGAAGTGTCCACCATCCTGGCGAGATCGTCATTGGTCAGCCGGCGGGCCGGAAGATAGCTGCCGGTCCCAAGAACGATGGATCGCTTGACTGTCACTGATCACCTTCCGATCCGTCCCGCGGCGCGAACCGGCCGCGATGGTAGCTTTTGAGGTCTTGGGAAATCTTGTTCATCAGATCGTTGCGGGCCATGTCGTAGGCAAGTTCGACGGCGGCGGCAAAGCCTTCCGCGTCGGTTCCGCCATGGCTCTTGATGACGATGCCGTTGAGGCCGAGAAAGACGCCGCCATTGACCTTTCGGGGATCCATCTTCTCCCGCAGCCGGTCGAAGGCATCCTTCGCCAGCAGATAGCCGAGCCGTGCCCGCCAAGTCCGATTCATGGCGGAGCGCAGGTAGCTGCCGATCTGGCGCGCTGTCCCTTCCGCTGTCTTCAGGGCGATATTGCCGGCGAACCCTTCCGTCACCACCACATCGACGACGCCCTTGCCGAGGTCGTCCCCCTCGACGAAGCCGGCATAGGTCAGCGATCGCAGGTTGGCCTCGCGCAGCAGCCGGCCGGCGGTGCGCACCTCTTCCAGGCCCTTCACCTCCTCGACGCCGATGTTGAGAAGGCCGACGGTCGGGCGTTCGATGGAAAAGAGGATGCGGGCCATCGCACCGCCCAGCAGCGCGAAGTCGATCAGTTGCTGGGCATCGGCGCCAATGGTCGCGCCAACGTCGAGGACGATGGATTCGCCCCGTGTGGTCGGCCAGATCGCCGCGATCGCCGGCCTCTCGATATTCGCCATGGTGCGCAGGCAGAATTTCGACATGGCCATAAGGGCGCCGGTATTGCCCGCCGAGACGGCGACATCCGCATGACCGGTCTTCACCGCCTCGATGCAGCGCCACATGCTCGACTTCCAGCGCCCCTGGCGTAGCGCCTGGCTGGGCTTGGCGTCCATGGCGACGGCGACCTCGCAGTGATGCAGCGTCGAGGCGTCGCGCAGACGCGGATGCGCCTGCAGCAGCGGCGCCACCGCATCCGAGTTGCCGTAGAAGGAAAAGCTGATGTCGGGACGCCGTTCCAGCGCCAATGCGGCTCCAGGAACGACGACTTCCGCCCCCCTGTCGCCGCCCATTGCATCCAGCGAGATTCGAACCGTCTGAGCCATCGTCCGTGTCTTCTGGATCGGCGGCGACGCCCCACCCGAAGGGAAGAGAGCGCGCCGATCGGCATTGCTGTCCCGAATTCTCCAGACCGCCCGGGCCCGGGACGACAATGCTGCCGTCTTGTCTTGTTGTTGCCTGCGCCGCCCGACGGGTCGTTTCACAAGGTCGTGCAACCTCATGACTTGCGGGCAGCCGTTGCCGCGACACACGAAAGAGTGGTTGGACTCCCCTTCATCCGAGGCGTTGGGGAACATACCTGTTTACAACGGAGAGACAACAGCTTTCTGGCCTTCAGCCGCGCGCAAGATGTGCGGCCTACTCCTCATGCTTGCGGAACCGTTCCAGAACGGCGAATGGCGACGGCGGTTTGTCGTCCGCATCGACTTTGCCGTCTTCGCCATAGCCCTCCGGGAGCTCTGCCCCGGGCACGCGCGGAAAGGGATCCAGCGCCAGCGCCAGTTGCTCGCACAGGATCGCGCCGAGATCGAGCCTTCCCCCCTCCAAAAGATCCGGTGGGTCTTCGGCAAAGGCATCGATGTCGATCTCGCCCTCCTCCTCGACGCCGGACAGGGCTGTGGCATCGGGGTCAAACCGCATGGTGAAGACCTCATCGATCTGCTGTTCCACCGGCTGCAGCGTGACAACGCAAGCCTGAGTCGCCCGCGCCTGGAGCCGGCCTTCGATCGCAACGCCGTCACGGCGCCATCGGCGCAGTTCGAACCGCGCAACGAGATCTTCCAAGGCGAGCAGCGAGTAGGCCTTGGTCAGGCGCTGGAGTTGCGCCTCGTCCGGCCGCAGATCCACCACCAACGGCTTGTCGGTCAGATGCTGGATGTCCTGCGGGTGCGACAGAGGGAAGTCAGCGAGTGCCATGAACGTCTCCTTCCAGCTTTACCCTATGTCGACCGGCTCGCCCGGCCACTTGGGGCCGCTGGCGACGATCTGCGATGCCTGCTGGCGGTCCAGCCCGTCCGCAGCTTCGCGCAGGTAGCGGGCAATCGCATGCGCGGCACCCATGTCCGACGCGCCGGCGAAAAGATTGCGGTCAACGACGCTTGCAAGCTCCTGCAAGCCGTCGGCGGCCAGAGCCTCGGCAATCGCCGCGGCGCGACCATAGAAGGCCTCGGCCATCTTCTTCACCTTTTTCGGAACCCCAAGATCGCCGACACCCATTTCCCGCAGCGACCCGTCCATGTCGGCGAAAAACGTGTCGAAAAGCTCCTGGGAGAAACTGGCGACTTCCCCTCCCTCGCCCCGGAGCCGGTTGAGCACCAGGATCGTATGAAGCATGACCATCTCGAAACGGCCATCGACGGTATCGGGCACGTTATAGCGGACGTAGAGCCAGGGCTGCCGCGCCTGTGCCACGATCGAGGTGTATGCGGCGAGCACTTCCGGACGCTGACGCCGGCGAAAGAGACCGAAGACCATGGGTTGCCTCGCTTGGACGAAGGTTGCCAAGTGGCCTAACGCAGGTTAGGGACTTTGCCAAGGACGCGCGGAGCGATAAAGATGGCGCACGGCTGCCTTCCGGTCGTGAGAGCTGCCAGAAAGCAACAGGATACGCTTCATATGAAGACATGGATTCGCGGAGCATTGCTGGCAGGCGTTCTGGCGCTGCCGCTCGGTGGCTGCTTCACCACGACGCTCAATCACGGCCATGTCATCCCGCCGGACCGGGTGCGGGACATCCAGGTGGGATCGAGCCGTGAGCAGGTCGAACTGCTGCTTGGTTCGCCCTCGACCGCCTCACGGCTCGACGGCGAGGCTTATTACTATATCTCGCAGGTGAAGCGGACCACGGCCTTCATGAGCCCGCGGACGGTCGAACAGCGGGTCGTTGCGGTCTATTTCGATGAGGACGGCTTCGTTCGCGACACCGCCTATTACAGCCTTGAGGACGGCAAGGTCGTCGACATCCTCAACCGCAAGACCCGCACCGGCGGCTCCGACTACGGCTTCCTGTCGCAGATCCTGCGCGGCGCCCAGAACCCGAGCCTCAACCTCTAGAGCCCGTTCGGCCTCTTCAAACGCAACGCCCGCAGCCGAGGCTGCGGGCGTTTTTTGTCATGCGGCACGGCATGGAAGCGGCAGGGCCGCCGGCAAGCGACGGCCCCAGTTTGGTCAGGCATGCGCCAACACGGCCAGCAACAGCAGCGCCATGATGTTGGTGATCTTGATCATCGGGTTGACCGCAGGACCAGCCGTATCCTTGTAGGGATCGCCGACCGTATCACCGGTGACCGAGGCCTTATGCGCTTCCGAGCCCTTCATGTGCCGGACCCCGTCCTTGTCGACGAAGCCATCCTCGAAGGACTTCTTGGCATTGTCCCAGGCACCGCCACCCGCCGTCATCGAGATGGCGACGAAGAGGCCG
This sequence comes from Stappia sp. TSB10GB4, assembly GCF_900185745.1. Taxonomy (NCBI): domain Bacteria; kingdom Pseudomonadati; phylum Pseudomonadota; class Alphaproteobacteria; order Hyphomicrobiales; family Stappiaceae; genus Stappia; species Stappia sp. TSB10GB4. Next base: position 109,626 of record NZ_FYAV01000047.1, read on the forward strand.
GTGACGATGACGCCGAGCAGCATGGCGCCGACGGCGGCAAAGCCCTGAGACTTGCCGGCAATGGCAGTGACGACGAAGAACACCACGATCGGCGACAGGACCGGCATCATCGACGGGATGATCATCTCGCGGATTGCCGCCTTGGTCAGCATGTCGACGGCGCGGCCATAGTCCGGCTTCTCCGTGCCTTCCATGATGCCCGGCTTCTCGCGGAACTGCCGACGCACCTCCTCGACGACCGAGCCGGCGGCGCGGCCGACGGCGGTCATCGAGATGCCGCCGAAGAGATAGGGAAGCAGGCCGCCGAACAGCAGGCCAACCACCACGTAGGGGTTGGACAGCGAGAAATCGACGACGACCCCGTCGAAATAGGAGCCCGGCGTCGCATTGGCCGCAAAGAACTTGAGATCCTCCGTGTAGGCCGCAAACAGCACCAGAGCACCCAGACCGGCCGAGCCGATGGCATAGCCCTTGGTGACCGCCTTGGTCGTGTTGCCGACAGCATCGAGTGCGTCGGTGGTGACCCGCACCTCCTTCGGGAGCCCTGCCATTTCGGCGATGCCGCCGGCATTGTCCGTCACCGGGCCGAAGGCATCGAGCGCAACCACCATGCCGGCCAGCGCCAGCATCGTCGTCACCGCGATGGCGATGCCGAAGAGACCTGCCAGGTTGTAGGCGCCGAGAATACCCGCGATGATGACGATGGCGGGCAGTGCCGTCGCTTCCAGCGAAACGGCAAGGCCCTGGATCACGTTGGTGCCGTGACCGGTAACCGAAGCCTGGGCGATGGAGCGGACCGGCCGGTAATCTGTACCGGTGTAATACTCCGTCACCCAGATGATCAGGCCGGTGACCACAAGGCCCACAAGCCCGCAATAGAACAGATGCCGGCCGGAGAATGTCAGCCCGCCGGAGGTGGTGTATTCGGTCGAGAAGCCGAGCCAGAAGAACACGATGCCGAACAGGGCCACAGCGGACAGCACGGCGGTTGCGACGAAGCCCTTGTAGAGGGCGCCCATGATCGAGTTGCTGGCGCCGAGCTTCACGAAGAAGGTGCCGACGATCGAGGTGACGACGCAGGCTCCGCCGATCACCAGCGGCAGAAGCATCAGTTCCAGTGCCGCCGCTCCGGTGAAGAAAATGGATGCCAGCACCATGGTGGCAACCACCGTCACCGCATAGGTCTCGAACAGGTCTGCCGCCATGCCGGCGCAGTCGCCGACATTGTCGCCGACATTGTCGGCGATGGTGGCCGGGTTGCGCGGATCGTCTTCCGGAATGCCGGCCTCGACCTTGCCGACGAGATCGCCGCCGACATCCGCACCCTTGGTGAAGATGCCGCCGCCGAGACGGGCGAAGATAGAGATCAGCGACGCACCGAAGCCGAGCGCCACCAGTGAGTCGATGACGACCCGGCTCTGAGCCTCATAGTTGAGGATTTCGGTGAGGATCGTGAAATAGACAGCGACGCCAAGCAGGGCAAGGCCCGCGACCAGCAGACCGGTGACGGCGCCAGCCTTGAAGGCGATCTCGAGGCCCGCGGCAAGCGAGGTGCTGGCCGCCTGCGCGGTGCGCACGTTGGCGCGCACGGAGACGTGCATGCCGATATAGCCGGCGGCGGCCGACAGGATCGCGCCGATGGCGAAGCCGATGGCGACCAGCATGCCCAACAACCAGGCGACCACTGCGAAGATGGCAACGCCGACGATGGCAATCGTTGTGTACTGACGGTTGAGATAGGCCTGCGCGCCCTCCTGGATGGCGCCGGCGATTTCCTGCATGCGCGCATTGCCGGCATCTGCCGCCATGACGGACTGAATGGCCCACGCGCCATAGGCGATGGACAGTAGGCCACACAGGATTACGATTACGAGCTCGAGCATACTTCCCCCCAATGAAGGACGCGAAAGGACCTTTTCTTGTTCTTGTCTGGTCCTGCGGGAGGAACGGTATCTGTCCTGTGCGTCCCGTCAAGGACGAGTTTCCACCCTGTTGCGGAAGGAGACACGACCAGCAGCATCAGGCCCTGCCCTGCCCGCAAGGCTGGGCCGCCATTCCTTACGCTGCGGAAGATTTACCGGAATCGCCCGGAACGAGCCGCACCGGCGGGTGCAAGGAGCTGCTCCACGGACGGCTCCACCGGCACTTGATCCGGTTCCGCCTCATGGCATTTCCATTTAGAAAAGTTGTGCCAGGGCCGCAGGATCGCGCAGGAGGCGCAAGCCACGACGAATCGCCGCAGCTCCACGGACTCACTCCTCACGCAAGGGCAGGCAGATCAGGCGTCGTCTTCCGCCGGCTCCGGTTTGCCGGGCCCGTCGAACTCCGCCGCGCGGAATTCCCGTGCCAGCTTGTCGAGCACGCCGTTCACCATACGCGGCTCGTCCTTCTCGTAGAAGGCGCGGGCAACATCGATGTACTCGCTGATCACGACGCGGGCCGGCACGTCCTTGCGCCGCATCAGCTCGAAGGCACCGGCGCGCAGGATGGCGCGCAAGGTCGTGTCGATCCGCTTCAGCGGCCAGCCGGCCACCAGCGAGCGATGGATCACCGGGTCGAGATAGCGCTGCTCGGAGACCACGCCCTTGACGAGGTCACGAAACCAGCTCGCATCCGCCTCCCGGTACTGTTCGCCGTCGAGTTCGGCCCCGAGACGGAATGCCTCGAACTCCGCCAGAACATCGGCAAGGTTCGAGCCGCCGACATCCATCTGGTACAATGCCTGCACGGCAGACAGACGGGCAGCCCCCCGCTTGTTGGCGGGGCGCACCAGCGGCTCCGTCCGGGCTTCGTTGTCCTCGGTCATGTCAGATCCCGAAGCGGTCCCTGATCGCGATCATGTCGAGCGCGGCCTGCGCCGCGGCGCCGCCCTTGTTCTTTTTCGCCGGATCGGCGCGCACCCAGGCCTGCTCGCCGTTCTCGACGGTCAGGATGCCGTTGCCGAGCGGCAGCGCCGCATCGATCACCAGTTCCATCACGGCGCGGGCGGATTCGTTGGCGACGATGTCATAATGGGAGGTCTCGCCGCGGATCACGCAGCCGAGCAGCACGAAGCCGTCATAGTCGGCGGTTCCGGCCTCCATGGCGGCCAGCGCCATCGCGAGGGCGGCCGGGATTTCCAGGACCCCAGGCACGGAGACACGGGTTACATCCGCCCCCTGCCCTTCAAGCACCTCCATGGCGCCGGCAAGCAGGGCATCGGCAATGTCTTCGTAGAAGCGGGCGTCGATGATCAGGATTCGGGGAGTCGTCATGTCGCTCTCTTCGCTTTCATATCGTTGCGGCCCGGTCGCCGGGCGCATGCGGGACGAAACAGATCGCCACTCCGAAAGCCGGTCCAGCCGGCGTCAAGGTGCCGGTAGGAACCATGCCGGGCCGCGTTTGTCCAGCGCGGATTGCCGGGGGCGGCCATGCCGCCGCGGGATAGCCGCGCAAGGTGCAGACCGGGCGGGACGAAGGTCAGCGATACTCGGCGAGCCGGGCCGCGTAGCGGGCCATCATGTCGACTTCGAGATTGATCCTGTCGCCGGGCTTGCGCTCGCCCCAGGTGGTGACCGCAAGGGTATGCGGGATGAGAAACACGGTGAATGTGTCCCCTTCCACCTCGTTGACGGTAAGCGATGTGCCATGCAGCGCCACGCCGCCCTTCCTGGCGATGAACGGCGCGCAATCCGCCGGGACGCGGAAGCGGAAGAACACCGAGTCCGGGTGGTCGACCCGCTCGATGATCTCGGCCGTTCCGTCGACATGGCCCTGGACGATGTGTCCGCCCAGTTCATCCCCAATCTTCAGCGAGCGCTCCAGGTTGACACGGTCGCCCGCTGTCCAGCTTCCGACGGTGGTCAGACGCAACGTCTCTGCCGCCGACTCGATCTCGAACCAGTTCTCGCCGCCGTCCCGGCCGCGCGCGGTGACCGTATGGCACACCCCGTCGCAGGCGATCGACGCGCCGATCTCGATCCCCTCGGGATCATAGGCGGTGACGATCCGCGTGCGCAGTCCGGCCGGAATCGTCGCGACCGACGCGATCCGCCCCATATCCGTGACGATCCCGGTGAACATCTCAGCTCCTTTCACGAAGGAAATGGGTCATGGTGTCGGCACCGAACCGCCTTGCCCCGACCTTGCGGAAAAACACGCTAGCGGTCACCAGGTCGACCCCGCGTTCCCCAAAGGGAAGGATGCCGCCGTCGCCGATGGTCAGATCGCTTTGCGAGATGATGACTTCATCGGCCAGATCGGCATCGAGAAACGCACGGGCGACCGCCGAGCCTCCCTCGACCATCAGCTTGGTAATGCCGCGCTGGCCAAGAGCACGAACGGCGGTCCGTGGGTCGATCGGCTCTCCCTTGGCTCGCGCCAGGCGGATCACCGTGCAGCCCGCCGCGCTCAGCGCGTCGACCTTTTCGACCTCCGCGTCGGCCGCCACCAGCAGCCAGAGCGGGATGTCGCCCGCGCTCTTCACCAGCCTGCTTTCCAGCGGCAACCGCGCGGTCGTGTCGAGAACGATGCGAACGGGCGAACGATGGGACAGCCCCGGCAATCGGCAGTTCAGCATCGGATCGTCGGCGAGCGCCGTGCCGATCCCGACCAGAATCCCGTCGCACTCGGCCCGAAGAACATGCACACGGCGGAAGACATCGTCCCCCGTGATGGCGATCTGGCCGGCGCCGCGCCGGCCGATGAACCCGTCCTGCGATACCGCCAGCTTCAACACGACCAGCGGACGACCCCGGGTCAGGCGGCTGACATGACCTGCGTGGAGCGCGCTGCACAGATCCTCCCGCACCCCTGAGCGAACCTCGACGCCGGACGCCTGCAACATGGCGACGCCGCGCCCGGCGACGCGCGGGTTGGGATCGAGCAGACCAATCACCACACGCCGCACACCCGCTTTGGCCAGCGCCACGCAGCACGGCCCCGTCCGCCCGTGATGGGAGCACGGCTCCAGCGTCACGTAGCAGGTAGCCCCCCGGGCCGCTTCTCCTGCCTGTGCGAGCGCGACCACTTCCGCGTGGGGACCTCCCGGCGGACGGGTATAGCCGCGTCCGACGACAACGGGGCCGTCGCCGTCGTCGCGCACGATCAGCGCTCCGACGGCCGGGTTGGGCCAAACGCGTCCCAGCGCTCGCCGCGCATAAGAGGCGGCGGCGGCCATGAAACGATCATCGTCCCAACTGTCCGGCATGGTCAGTTCATGTCCAAGGATCAGCCTTCGCCGACGGGAGCGGCGTCAGGCCCGCTCATCTCGTCGAGGAGCGCCTCGAAATCCTTGGCCTCGCGAAAATTCTTGTAGACGGAAGCAAAGCGGACATAGGCGACATCATCGATCACCTTCAGGCCCTCCATGACCAGGTTGCCGATGTCGCTCGCCTTGATGTCGCTTTCTCCCGAGCTTTCGAGCTGCCGGACGATGCCGCTCACCATCCGCTCCAGCTTCTCCGGTTCAACCGGACGCTTGCGGGTGGCGATGCGCACCGACTGCATCAGCTTGTCACGATCGAAGGGAACACGCCGGCCGCTGCGCTTGATCACGGTCAACTCGCGCAACTGGACCCGTTCGAACGTGGTGAAGCGGCCACCGCAAGCCGTGCAGATCCGACGGCGGCGGATTGCGGTGTTGTCCTCCGTGGGACGCGAGTCCTTCACCTGGGTGTCGTCACACCCGCAATACGGGCACTTCATGCTGTCTTGGCTCCGGGCCGGCGGACCCCTGCAAGAGGCGATCCACGGAGACTGGCTGCCGGCACGCGACCTGCGCGCCGGCTCGCGCTCAGAGAGTCGGGTAGATCGGGAAACGATCGGTGAGTGCGATCACCTTCTCCTTCACCCGCGCCTCGACCTCCGCATTGCCATCCTCGCTGTTGGCGCTGCGCAGACCATCGAGCACTTCACCGATCAGGCGACCGATCTCGCGGAACTCGCCCTGGCCGAAGCCACGGGTGGTTCCCGCCGGGGTGCCGAGACGAATGCCGGACGTGACGAAGGGCTTTTCCGGATCGAACGGAATGCCGTTCTTGTTGCAGGTGATGTTGGCACGGCCGAGAGCCGCCTCGGCGCGCTTGCCGGTGGCGTTCTTCGGGCGCAGGTCGACGAGCATCAGGTGGTTGTCGGTGCCGCCGGAGACGATGTCGAGCCCCTGCTCCTGCAGGCTGGCGGCAAGCGCCTTGGCGTTGGCGACAACGGCCTGCGCGTAAGTCTTGAATTCGGGGCGCAGAGCCTCGCCGAGCGCAACCGCCTTGGCCGCGATCACATGCATCAGCGGCCCGCCCTGCAGCCCCGGGAAAACGGCCGAGTTCACCTTCTTGGCGATCGCCTCGTCGTTGGTGAGAATGAGGCCGCCACGCGGACCACGCAGCGACTTGTGCGTGGTGGTGGTGACCACATGGGCATGCGGCAGCGGCGAAGGATGCGCGCCGCCGGCGACCAGGCCGGCAATGTGAGCCATGTCGACCATCAGATAGGCGCCGACCGAGTCGGCGATCTCGCGCAGGCGCTTCCAGTCCCAGATTCGGGAATAGGCCGTGCCGCCGCCGATGATCAGCTTCGGCTTGTGCTGCTCGGCAAGGCGCGCGATCTCGTCCATGTCGAGCAGATGGTCATCCTGCCGTACACCATAGGACACGACGTTGAACCACTTGCCGGACATGTTGACCGGCGAGCCGTGGGTCAGGTGACCGCCCGAGTTGAGGTCAAGCCCCATGAAGGTGTCGCCCGGCTGCAGCAGGGCGAGGAACACGGCCTGGTTCATCTGGCTGCCGGAATTCGGCTGCACATTGGCGAACTGTGCGCCGAAAAGCTGCTTGGCGCGCTCGATCGCCAGCGTCTCGACGACATCGACGAACTCGCAGCCGCCATAGTAGCGCTTGCCCGGATAGCCTTCCGCATACTTGTTGGTCAGGATCGTGCCCTGGGCCTCAAGCACCGCGAGCGAGACGATGTTCTCGGACGCGATCAGCTCGATCTCATGGCGCTGGCGACCGAGTTCGCTGGTGATCGCCGCATTGATTTCCGGATCCACGTCCGCAAGCGAACGGGTGAAGAAATCCGGATAAATCGGCGTGTCGAGCGTGGTTTCAGTCATCGACATCGTCGGTCCCCTCTAGCAGTCCTGAAGTGAGATCAGCCGCGCATCGCGACCACAGGCGCCGCAACCGCAGGCGAACGGAAAACGCCCGGCCTACCGGACTCAGCGCTGCTGAATGCTGCCCGGTCCGGTCCATCCGAAAGGCTTCGCCAGATAGCACAGCCGCACGCGGGAACCAAGGGCCATTGCCGGCGCCCGACATCACGCCGGCTCACGATGCCCGGCCCTTCAGCGCGTTGGCCCGATTTCGGCCAGACGCTTCATGAGCTTGCGGAGAGCGAGCTGCTGCAGGTCGGCCTGCGAGGCCTGGATCGGCCCCATGACGACAACCTCGGTGCCGGTATCGCCATCGATTGCCGCAACCCGGACCTGGCGCCCGATGGGATGGAATTCGAAATAGACCTCGCCTTTCGGCGGCTTTCCCAGGGTCACGACTTCCCCCGCCCGACTTCAGGTACCCGGCTTCAGGCCCCCGTCTGCAAGCACCAGTCTTCAGCCATACGACTTACGGCCTCCGACGTGTCGGAGGCCGCCCAGGGCAGCCGGCAGGCGACGTGCCCCCGTGCTGCGGCGTGCCGCAGCCTCACAATCACTGCAGGGACGCACTGCCCATCGTCGCGTCGCTCATCAGCAGACCGTCGCGGTTGTAGATGTCTTCACGGAAATGCACCACGCCCTCGGCGGTCGCCCAGGCAGTGACATAGGACATGTAGATCGGGATCTTGGTCCCGAGCTTCACGTCCTCGCGGGCTCCGGAGCGAATGGTCTCGTCAACCCGTGCGCGGCTCCAGTCCGAGGTGGTGCTTTCCAGCAGCCAGGTGATCAGTTCCCTGACATTCTGCACACGCACGCAACCGGACGAATGGAAACGGTAATCCGAGCCGAAGAGCGACTTGGACGGCGTGTCGTGCAGATAGACCTGATGCGTGTTGTGGAAGTTGATCCGCACGGAGCCAAGCGAATTGATCTCGCCCGGATCCTGGCGGAACTGGTACTGGGTCGCCTCGTCGGTGCTCCAGTTGATCTGCTGCCAAGCGAGCTCGTTGCCCTTCCAGTCGAAGATCCGGATGCGGTTCTTCTCCAGATAGGCCGGATCCTCGTTCATCTTGGGGATGAGATCCTTGCGGATGATCGAAACCGGCACCGTCCAGTACGGGTTGAAATTGAGCTCGTAGATCGACGAGTTCAGGATGGGCGTCTGGCGGTCGATCTTGCCGACCACCGCCGTGTGGCGCGAGCGCACGCGCCCGTTTTCAACCGCCTCGATCTCCGCCGCCGGAATATTGACCATCACGTAGCGATCGCCAAGGAAGCCCGACATGGAGCGCAGCCGCACCAGGTTGGTCTCCAACTGGGACAGTCGGACATCCGCCGGCACGTTCATGGCGATCAGCGTGGTCTTGCCGACCACGCCATCCGGCGACAGCCCGTGGCGGAGCTGGAAGCGGCGCACGGCAGCATCGACATAGGAATCGAAGGTGTCCGAAAACCCGGCCGTCTGCTCAAGGTCGCCGGAGACCATCAGCCGGCGGCGCAGCGACAGCACATGCTCCTCGCGAACGCCAAGGCGCATGGCCTGGCGGCCGCTCGTCACCTGCGGCCAGCCACCTTGCTGCACGATCATGGAATAGCGCTGGATGGCGCCTTCGACATAGCTGGCGGTGTCCGGAGACAGGGTTGGAAACGTCGACTCGACAGCCTGCAGCGTCCGCATCGTCGTATCGAACTGGTCGCGCCATTCGACCCGCTGCTGCTCAAGCATCATCTGGACAGGAGCCGGCTGCGCCGTGGCGGCATCCCCTGCGGCAAACGAGGCGAAAATGCCCGTAAGAGCAAGTGCGGCGCCTTTCGCACCGGCACGCAACCCGAACATGCGTCCTTCGAAAAGGTCGGTCACTGCAAATCCCACCGTATCGACTCCAGTCCCAGATCAAGCTCAGAAAGGTCCCGTTAAGGATACGTCGACGGACTTAACAAATACTCACGATCCGCGCGCAAACGAAACCAGCCCCGGCCCGACGCGGCAACACCTCTGCCCGGACCGCCCCATCCCAGCCGAATGGTGCCGTCTCCGTAAGCCACTCCATTATGGCGCATTCATGTCGCAACGCGAAAAACGGCGGCATGCCGCGCCCGAATGCAGCGAAGCCGTCCCGAGCGGTCAAGCACGAGACGGCTTCGATGAAGACGACGCGGGACTGTCTGTCCCGCACTGTCAGAGACGGTAGAGGATCTGGTCGGTCCAGAAGCGCTCCAGCCGGCGCAGCGAGCGATTGAGCACCTTGAAATCGTCCGGACCGATCTCGCCGACCTGTTCGACCGACAACATGTGCCGCTCATAGAGCGCGTTCACCTTCTCCGCGACATCCTTGCCCTTCGGCGTCAGACTGACACGAACCGACCGGCGATCGGTGCGCGAACGCTGATGGTGGATGAAGCCCATGTCGACGAGCTTCTTCAAGTTGTACGACACGTTCGAGCCGAGATAGTAGCCGCGGGTGCGCAGTTCTCCGGCGGTCAGTTCAGCATCGCCGATGTTGAACAGCAGCAGCGCCTGCACGCTGTTCACGTCTGCACGCCCTTCGCGGTCGAACTCGTCCTTGATCACGTCGAGCAGCCGCCGATGCAGACGCTCGACCAGAGTCAGAGCCTCGAGGTAGAGCGGCTTGATGTCGTCGCCTTCTTCAACCTGCAACGCGACGTCGACTGCCTTCTTTGCCGTCATCATTTGTTTGCGCCTCATGTATTGTTGGTGGTGCGTTTGTCGTCACCTTGAAACCGACAATACGGGCAGGCCTCTAAAATCCGCTTAAAAAGGAGACTAAATCTCTGGTTAACACGCAAAAGCAATGCAGGATGCCACGAAATACCTTCCGTTAAGGATATTTGCTGCCGAGTTCCGCGCTTTCCAAGCCCTGCAACGCAAACCGGCGCGGGACAAGTATCCCGCGCCGTGCCGTGAGGAAACAGACTGCCGGAGATTCCGGGGGCTCAATCCTGGGCCTTGCCCCGCAGAAAGCGGACGATGCCGGAAAAATCCGTATCGGCCTCGCCGGAATTGCAGAAAAGATTGTAAAGCGCCGCAGCTTCCGCTCCCAGGGGCGTAGACGCGCCGCTGGCATGGGCCGCTTCCTGGGCCAGCTTGAGGTCCTTCAGCATCATCGCTGCAGCAAACCCTGGCTGATAGTCCCGATTGGCCGGCGACGTCGGCACGGGGCCCGGCACCGGACAATAGGTGGTCAGCGACCAGCACTGCCCCGATGCGGTGGAGGAAATGTCGAACAGCTTCTGCGCATCCAGGCCGAGGCGCTCCGCCAGCACGAAAGCCTCGCAGGTGCCGATCATCGAGATACCGAGAAGCATGTTGTTGCAGATCTTGGCTGCCTGCCCCGTTCCGGCGCCTCCGGCATGCACAATCGTCTTGCCCATCACCTCAAGATACGGCCGCGCCGCCTCGAATGCCGCATCGGGGCCGCCCACCATGAAGGTCAGCGTACCCGCAGTCGCGCCGCCGACGCCGCCGGAAACCGGTGCGTCGACCATCGGCATGCCCGCCACCTCGGCAGCGGCGGCCACCGCCCGGGCGCTTTCAACATCGATCGTCGAACTGTCGATCAGCAGCGTCCCGGGGCGGGCATGCGCGAGCACACCGCCCTCCCCCGTGTAGACCTTGCGCACGTGACCGCCGGCAGGAAGCATCGAAACGATCACATCCGCGTCGGCCGCCACCTCCGCAAGATTGTCCACGGGCCTGCCGCCCACCTCCTTCAGACGGGCCTTGGCGTCCGCCGAAAGGTCCAGCCCGCGCACATCGTGGCCGGCCTTGACGAGATTGGCGGCCATCGGCCCGCCCATGTTGCCAAGCCCGATAAACCCGACCGTTGCCATAAGCGTCTTCTCCCTTTTGCGCCCCCTCGGGCAAACCATGTCACTCACGCCCGCCGCCCCGATGGCCGGGCGATATCCTGACGATCCGGCCCGGTTGGTCCGGCCCCGATTGCGGCAGCGTCGTCAACGCCTCTGTTCCCGCTCGCTCAAATAAAGCAGGATCAGATAGATCGCGATGGTCGTCAGATAGAAGGCGATCTCGTAGGGCCGGCGACCGTAGATGTCGGAAAACAGCGTGTGCATGACGACCTGGCTGAGCGCCCTGGTCAGCCACATGACCGTGCCCCAGGAGACCGTCAACCAGAGGCCAATGGCCGCGACCAGGTCGAGCACGGCGAAGAACACCGTCGCCGCCTGCCACTCGACCGGCATTTCCCAGAACCACTGGCCGCGCCACGGCGTTATGCCGACGATGCGGCCCCAGTGGATGAGACCGGCGAAGAGCAGCAGAATGGCCATGGCCCGCAGGTACAGGACCAGCGTGACCGACCAGGGCGGCCTGTTCTTCAGGAAATCGAGAAACAGCGCAGTCATGAAAAGCCTTTCCGCCCCCTGCCGGAAGCACGCCTCACACGTCGAGGTCGCCGCTCTCGGGCCGCTCGAAATGCGCGAGAATGTCGGCCTTCGTCACATCGGCAAGATGGGTTGGTGACCAGCGCGGCGCATTGTCCTTGTCGACGATCACCGCTCGGACGCCCTCATAGAAGTCGGCCCCCTGGAGGATGTGACTGAGGATCCGATATTCAAGGCGCATGCAAGCCTCGAAATCGAGCTCCGCGCCGCGTCGCAACTGCTGGAACGCCAGCATCACGCTGGTCGGCGACTTGGCGCGGATTGTGTCCGCCAGACCTTGTGCCCAGTCCGCATTGGGGTCGCCCGCCGCGCCAGCCAGCTCATCGAGAGCCTCGAGAATCTCGGCAACCGAAGCCCGGCCAAAGATCTCGGCGATCCTCGGTGCACGCGCCGCGATTGGCGCCGCGCCGGCGTCATGGCGCCGCGAAAAACCGGCGATGACCTCGTCGACCGCGTCGGTCTCGGTCAGCGCGCTCGCCAGCGCCTCCATGTCGGTGGACGCAATTCCATGCGTGAGGATGCCGGTCCACAGCGCATCGGCCTGCTTGAGGCGGCCGGCGGAGAGCGCCGCCATCATGCCGGTCTCCTGCGGCATGCGTGGAAGGAACCAGGAGCCGCCGACGTCGGGAAAGAACCCGATGCCGGTCTCCGGCATGGCGAAGGTCGTGCGCTCGGTGCCGACCCGGTGGCTGCCATGGACGGAAACTCCCACTCCGCCGCCCATGACGATCCCGTCGATGAGCGCGATATAGGGCTTCGGGAAGCGCTTGATGCGGACGTTCAGGCGATATTCGTCCGCGAAGAACCGTGCCCGCGTCGGATCGCCTGCCATGCCCTGGTCATAGATCTTGCGAATGTCGCCACCCGCGCAAAAGGCGCGATCTCCCGCCCCGCGCACGATCACGTGGCGCACCGCGTCGTCGCCTGCCCACCGCTCCAACTGATCGGCCATCGCGAGCACCATGCCGTGGTTCAGGGCGTTGAGCGCCTTCGGCCGGTTCAGGGTCATGACGCCGGCATGGCCGATCCGATCAAACAGAACTTCGGGTTCGCTCATCAAGTATCCTCAAAAATTCGCCGGAACTCTCGATTAATTCGAAACACATAGAGCGCATAATTCGCGGAACTACCGTCCTTCCAGGTCAATCCTTCAGAAGATCCCTGGCGATAATGACACGCATGATCTCGTTCGTGCCTTCCAGAATCTGATGCACCCGGACATCACGAAGATAACGCTCCACCGGATAGTCTCGCAGATAGCCGTAACCACCGTGCAATTGCAATGCCTCGTTCACGACGGCAAAGCCGACATCCGTGGCCATCCGCTTGGCCATTGCCGCCATGCGCGTCGCATCCGGCGTCTTCGCATCCACCAGCGTCGCCGCCTTGTGCAGCAGCAGCCGCGCGGCTTCCAGCTCCGTCGCCATGTCGGCGAGGCGGAACTGCAGCGCCTGGAACTCCGCGAGCGGCCGTCCGAACTGCCGGCGCTCCTTGAGATAGGCGATGGAGCGGTCCAGGCAGCTCTGCGCCGCGCCGAGCGAGCAGGCGCCGATGTTCAGGCGGCCACCATCGAGGCCCGCCATCGCGATGCGGAAGCCCTCGCCTTCCTCGCCGATGCGGTTGGCGACCGGGACCCGGCAATCGGTGAAGTTTACCTGGGCCGTGGGCTGGCTTTTCCAGCCAAGCTTGATCTCCTGCGCACCGAAGCCGAGCCCCGGCGTGTCCTTCTCGACGACGAGGCAGGAAATCCCCTTGGGGCCATCGCCGCCCGTACGGACCATGACCACATAGACATCTGATGCCCCGCCGCCGGAAATGAAGGCTTTCGAGCCGTTCACGACGTAATGATCGCCGTCCCTCACGGCGCGCGTGCACAGGCTTGCCGCATCCGAGCCGGCCCCAGGCTCGGTCAGGCAGTAGCTGGCAAAGCGCGCCATCGAGCACAGCTCCGGCAGGAACCGCTCGCGCTGCTCCTGCGTGCCGAAGCGGTCGATCATCCACGCGGCCATATTGTGAATGGAGATATAGGCGGCCGTGGAGGTACAGCCGGCGGCGAGTTCCTCGAAGATCACCGCGGCATCCAGCCGCCCCAGACCGGAGCCACCGACGTCGTCGCCGACATAGATCCCACCAAAGCCGAGTTCGGCGGCCTTGCGCAGCGTCTCGACGGGAAAGAACGACTTTTCGTCCCACTCCCGAGCCTTGGGCTCCATCTCGTCGCGTGCGAACTGGCGGGCGACATCCTGAAACGCGCGCTGGTCCTCTCCGAGCGTAAAATCCATCGCCTGCGTCCTCCCAAACCTGTCGCCGTGCCGGCAAGGGGGAACCCAACCTTCCACGTTGACGCTAGCTGGATTAGCCAGCCCCCGCGCCTGCGTCAATCCGGCCTTGGATGCTTTGCGCGGCAGGCTTTCGAACGCCGCTCCTGCGGTGCTAGGGTCTACCACCTCAATTGCCAGTGTTGCACGGAACCCGACATGACCGCTGACCAGCGCCCCTCCGCCCTCCGTCCCTCTGCCGACGTCCCCGGCATCCTCGGGGGGCGGCGCATGCGACGGAACCGTCGCACCGACTGGTCCCGTCGGATGGTGCGCGAGAACACGCTCACGGTGGACGACCTGATCTGGCCGCTTTTCCTGACCGATGGAACGGATGTCGAGCAGCCTGTCTCGTCGATGCCCGGCGTCATGCGCTACAGCGTCGACCGGATCGCGCGCCAAGTCGAAACCGCCGCGGAACTGGGTATCCCGGCAATCGCCCTGTTCCCCAACACCGATCCGGTCTTGCGCGATGCCGCAGGCTCCGAGGCGCTCAATCCGGAGAACCTGATCTGCCGAGCCTGCCGGGCGATCAAGGCGGCGGGTCTGCCGATCGGCATCGTCACGGATGTCGCTCTCGATCCCTATACCAGCCATGGCCATGACGGCTTGATGGCGGGAGAGACGATCCTCAACGACGAGACCGTCGCCCAACTCGTGGGCCAGGCCTTGCTGCAGGCGGAGGCCGGCGCCGACGTCATTGCTCCCTCCGACATGATGGATGGCCGTATTGGCGCGATCCGTGCCGGCCTCGACGCGGCAGGCTACGCGGACGTCCAGATCATGTCCTATGCGGCGAAATATGCCTCCGCCTTCTATGGTCCGTTCCGCGACGCGGTCGGAACCAACGCGACGCTGGTCGGCGACAAGCGGACCTACCAGATGGATCCGGCCAACAGCGACGAGGCACTGCACGAGGTGGCGCTGGATCTGGAGGAAGGCGCCGACATGATCATGGTCAAGCCGGGCCTGCCCTATCTCGACATCATCCGACGGGTGAAGGACACGTTCGAGCGCCCCACCTTCGCCTATCAGGTGTCGGGCGAATACGCGATGATCATGGCCGCCGCGGGGAACGGCTGGCTCGATGGCGAGCGGGCGATGATGGAGAGCCTGATGGCTTTCAAGCGTGCCGGCGCCGATGGCGTTCTGACCTATTTCGCTGTGAGTGTGGCGCGCAAGCTCAAGGGCATCGACTAAGGCGCAGGCGTCAGGGAAGCGCCTGCAGGCTGCGCGGTGGTCGCGACATCAGGCCGGCGAGGTCTTCCAGCGCGCGCAGGAATGTGGCGTCGTCGGAGACGGAGCCGAGGCAGATGCGGACCGCATCCGGAGCGCCGCGCGGCTCGACCGCAAAGCAACGTCCCGGCGCCACCCGCACGCCGAGCGCCTCCGCCTCGGCGGCGAACGCATCCGCCGACCACCCACCGGTCAGGGGCAGCCAGGCAAGCCCGCCCTGCAGCGTTTCCGGCCGCAGGGCAGGAAACCGTTCATGGACAAGGGGCGCGCGCCTTGCCACTGCACGCCGGAGCCTCTCCAGCCTTCCCTCGAAGCGCGGATCGGCGAGAACATGCCCGGCCATGTGCGTCAGGACCGGAGACACCATCAGGCTGAGCGCGTTGTCCACAGCGAGAATCTGCCTGGTCAGCGGGCGCGGCGCCGCAACAAAGCCAACGCGCAGGATCGGTGCAACACATTTGGACAGTCCCGTCACCAGAACCGTCGCGTCAGGCAGAAGACCGGAAAAACCCGGCAATGATCCCGGCTCGCGCAGGAACCCGTAAACCTGATCCTCAATGATCACGATACCGTGCCGCTCGGCAACAGCCGCCAGTTCCCGGCAGCGGCGGAGCGACATCTGCCTGCCTGTCGGATTCTGGACCGATGGCATCAGGAAGACGCAGGAAATGCTGGAGCGGCGGCATAGAGCATCCAGCGCCTCCGGCTCCATGCCTTCCTGGTCCATTCGCACCGGATGCAGCCGCGCCCGCGCGGCACTGGCCGCACCGATCACTCCCGGATAGGTCAGGACATCGCAGGCAATGCCGCCGCCATTTTCAGTGAGCGCCAGGAAGGTTGCGGCAATGGCGGCCTGGGCACCGGACGTCACGACAATCCGGTCGGGATCGGGAGATGCGCACCATCTGCCGAGAAACGTCGACGCAACCTGCCGGATATCGGCATCGGCGCCCGGCGCCAGATAGGCAAGCGGCAGCGCGCCGCCGGCCAATGCCTGGCGCGCCGACTCCATCGCATCCCCCAGCAGGTCGGTCGCGTCATCGAGCAGAAAGCTGTTCACGGCGAGATCGGTGACAGCACGCGCCGATGGTTCCGCAGGCTGGGGAAAGCCGAGCTTCCTGTCGCCGGCCGTGATGAAGGTGCCGCGACCGACCTCCCCGTGCGCGAGGCCTGCAAGCTCCAGTGCACGATAGGCGCGGGCCACGGTTCCAGGTGCGCAACCGAGCTTCCATGCCGCCTCGCGGATCGGCGGCAACCGGTCTCCGGGCTTCAGGTTGCCGTGCTCGATCGCATCGCGCAAATGCGCTTCCAGCGCTCGCGTGGTGACAGTCGTTGCCGAGCCGGCCGGCAGATCCGCAAATATTGTCATAAGAACAATGTTACTATTGTATCTCCTCTTGGCTCAACTCAATTCTGGCGGCGCGCAGTCGGACATTCGTTCGGCCTCGGTTCGTGGAAAGCCTCCGTCAGATGTCTTCAGATCTCATAATGCCTCTTGCCCAGTTCGGGCTGCTCGCACTGTTCGTCTCGGCCATGGTCGGATCCCCGGGTCCGGCGAACATGTCGCTGATGGCCAACAGCATGTCCTTTGGTGCGCGTCCCGCGCTTCCGTTCATGCTCGGGACCATGTCCGGTTTTCAGGTGATATACTGGCTCAACGTCGCCGGCCTCTTCGCGTTGCTGAAAGCCGCGCCGGAGGTGTTCGACGTGCTGAGGGTGCTCTGCCTTGGATACATTTTGTATCTTGCCTGGGTGATCGTTCGCAGCCCGGTACAAGCCGGCAGCAAGGCGGGACACATCCCGGGATACGGCCGGGGCTTCTGGGTGCATCCGCTCAATCCGAAAGCCTATGCGATGCAGATCGCAGGAATCAGTCAGTTCGTCTCGGCCGAGCGCTACTTCGCCGATGCGCTGATCCTGTCGCTGACGTTTCTGCTTCTCGGCGGTTTCCTGAACGGTTTGTGGCTGCTGGCGGGAAGCTGGATTCGCAGCAATACCGGGAACATCGGTCTGCTGAACGGTTTGCGGATCGCTCTGGCCGGCCTGATGGTCGGGGCGACCATCCTGAGCTTGCAAATGATCCCGGCTTGATGGCAGTTGGGCGCAACTTTTCGCGCAGCCGGACCACTCACATGCAAGTTTCCCTCGATACGATCGTTCAGGCTGCAAGGCTCATCGAGGGAGCCGTGATGCGCACGCCGTGCCTGCCGGCACCGAAACTTTCGCAACTGACCGGGGCGGAGGTTTTCGTCAAATACGAGAACCTGCAGGTCACCAACGCGTTCAAGGAGCGCGGCGCCCTCGTCAAGCTCTCCGCGCTTGCAGATGCCGAGCGCCGGCGCGGTGTCATCGCCATGTCGGCGGGCAATCATGCGCAAGCCGTCGCCTATCATGCCGCTCGGCTCGGGATTCCGGCCACCATCGTCATGCCGGAGCCGACCCCGTTCGTGAAGGTCGCGGCAACGCGCGGCTATGGAGCCCGTGTCGTACTTGCAGGCGAGGTCCTGGCCGATGCCCAGGCAGAGGCGGAGCGCATTGCCGACGAGGAAGGGCTCGTCTGGGTCCACCCCTATGACGACCCGGCAATCATCTCCGGCCAGGGCACCATTGCACTGGAGATGCTGCAAGACCACCCGGACCTCGATTGCCTGGTCGTTCCGGTCGGTGGCGGCGGGCTGATCTCGGGGATCGCCGTCGCGGCCAGGGCCACCAGGCCCGACATCGAGATTGTCGGCGTGGAGGCCGCCCTCTACCCCTCCATGATCGGCGCCTTGCGCGGAGAACCGGTCACCTGTGGCGGTGCGACGCTGGCCGAGGGCATTGCGGTCAAGAATGTCGGCAAGCTCACGCTCGAGATCGTTCGCCAGACCGTCAACGACATCCTGCTTGTCGACGAGGCAACGCTGGAGCGGGCGGTCAATGCCTATCTGACCCGGCAGAAGACCATGGCCGAGGGCGCGGGAGCGGCCGGTCTCGCCGCCCTGCTCGCCTATCCGGAGCGCTTTGCAGGTAAGCGTGTCGGTCTTGTCCTGTGCGGCGGGAACATCGACCCACGCCTGCTCTCCTCGATCATGGTGCGGGAACTCGCCCGCGAGGGCCGCCTGCTCTCGATTCGCATCACCACTGCCGACCGTCCGGGCATTCTCGGGGAGATTGCGACCCTGATCGGCCGTCTTGGGGGAAACATCCTGGAGGTTTCCCACCATCGGCTGTTTCTCAACGTGCCGGCCAAAGGCACGACCCTCGACGTCACGATGGAAACGCACGACCGCGATCACGCGGGCCGCATCCACGGGGCGCTGGAAGCCGCCGGCCATTCCGTGCACCCGCTCGATCTCGGCGAATCCCGGATCTGATCGCCGGCGACCGGCTTGCGCACAAGCGGTTTGACATGAGCCGCCCGCATCACCACCTGCAGGGACGACAAGGAGGCTTGACGATGTATGAGCGGAACGCGTCGGGTTCCGGTGGCGAGACAGACGACGGGCGCGGCATCCCCGGCCTCGATCCGAGACTGTTCGACGGTTTGCGGACGAATCGCATTCTTGCCTTCTTCATCGATGCGGCGGTCATCGTCGCCCTGACCCTTGCCGGCGGCCTGCTGCTTCTGTTCCTCGGCCTCTTCACGTTCGGCCTCGGCTGGCTGCTGTTCCCGGTGCTCGGCCCAGGCGTCGCGCTCGCCTATGTCAGCATCACGCTCGGCGGACCGCACAGTGCAACGCCCGGCATGCGGGCCATGGGGATCACCATGCGGATGCTGGACGGCCGGCGCCCCGACATGCTGATTGCGGCCATGCATGCCCTGCTGTTCTGGTTCTCCTTCAGCCTGCTCACGCCGCTCGTCCTGCTCGTCAGCTTCTTCAATGCGGAAAAGCGTCTGCTGCACGACATCGTGCTCGGCGTGGTGGTGGTGAACCGCGGGCGCGAAACGGATTGACCGCCAAATAGTCTTTGCAAGCAAATCCATTCTGAAGAGCAAGCGGTGGATGAGCTCATTGCCGCTTTGCGAAAGTGCGCCGCCCCATTAAAAAAGCACATGGCGCGTGCCGCGCTGCACGCAACTCGCGTGCTCCCCACCAAGGACACGAGCCCGCCACATGCTGCCGATCGATCCCGCGATGTTGCTGACCTTCGTGGTGATCGTGGCCACCGTCGTGCTCTACGCTCTGGAGCGCGTCGCCCTGGAAGTGGTCGCGCTCGGATCCGTCGTCGCTTTCCTTTTGATTTTCAGCTTTTTCCAACCGGCCGTTGGCACCGCCACGATCGGCCCGGCCGAATTGCTCGCCGGCTTCGCCAATCCCGCGCTGGTGACCGTCATCTGCCTGCTGATCGTCGGACAGGGGCTGTTCCAGACGGATGCGCTCGAAAAACCGGCCAAGATCATCGTCGACGCCACACGCAAACGTCCGGTGCTGGCGGCGGCACCGATCCTCATCGCCGTCGCCGTGATCAGCGGCTTCCTGAACAATACCCCGGTCGTGGTCATGTTCCTGCCGATCTTGTCCGCCGTCGCCGCGGCGCAGGGCAAACCGGCGGCGCGGCTGCTGATGCCCCTGTCCTTCATCGCCATCCTCGGCGGAATGACCACGCTGATCGGCTCCTCGACCAACCTGCTGGTCGCCGATGTGGCGGCCCGCACCAGCGATCTCCGGCTGGGCTTCTTCAGCTTCACCGGCATGGGCAGCATCCTGGCGAGCGTCGGCATCCTCTATGTCCTGTTCGTCATGCCGTATCTCTTGAAGCCGCGGCGCTCGATGGCAGAAGAGTTGCAGGTCTCGTCCGGGAAACAGTTCATCGCCCAGATCGGCATCACCGCCGGGCATCCTCTGGAAGGCGTCACCTCCGTCACCGGCCTGTTTCCCGCTCTGAAGGACATGACCGTCCGGCTCGTCCAGCGCGGCGAGCGACCGATCCTGCCGCCTTTCGAGAATGTCACCCTGATGCCGGGAGATACCGTGATCGTGGCCGCCACACGCCATGCGCTGACGGCCGCCCTCTCGCAACGGCGCCCGTTGATGGCAACGGAAAGCGAGGAGCCGTCCGAGGTCGAGACGTCGTTGCCGCAGCGTTCGCTCACGCTTGCGGAAGTGGTGGTCGCTCCCGCCTCACGTCTATCGGGGCGCACGATCGCCCAGAGCGGCTTTCACAGCGAGACGGACTGCGTGGTGATGGGCGTTCAGCGCCGGTCGCGGATGCCGCGCATGGCGATGACGGAAATCCGGCTCGAGCCGGGAGACGTTCTTCTGGTCGCCGGCCACGCCTCCAGCGTCCAGAAGCTGCGCACGAACCGCGACGTGCTGCTGCTCGACTGGTCGACCGCAGAGCTGCCGCCGCGGCGCATGGCCCCGCGAGCGCTCGCCATCTTCGCGCTGATGGTGGCGGCCAGCGCCAGCGGCCTCGTCCCCATCGTCATCGCCTCGATCACGGCGACCCTGGCGATGGTGCTGTCCGGGTGCCTCAACACGCGGCAGGCGCTGCGCGCGGTAGACAGCCGGATCTTCATGCTCATTGGCGCCTCCATCGCGGCCGCCAGCGCCCTGGAAGTCACCGGCGGAGCCAGCATGATCGCCGATCTCCTGGTGCTGGCACTTGAGGGTCAGCGGCCGATGGTGATGCTGTCCTCCCTCTTCCTGCTGGTCATGCTGCTGACCAACGTTCTGTCGAACAACGCAACTGCGGTGCTGTTCACACCAATCGCCGTCAACATGGCGATCCAGAGCGGCATGCCGGTGGAAGCCTTCGTCACCTGCGTCATCTTCGCCGCCAACTGCTCCTTCGCGACGCCGATCGGCTACCAGACCAACCTGATCGTCATGGGGCCCGGCCACTACCGGTTTTCGGATTTTATCGTCGCCGGCACACCGCTCGCGCTGTTGCTCTGGCTGACTTTCACTTTTGTCGCACCCATATATTATGGCTTCTCGATGTAGTGAGACGCGCTGAGCGGGAAGGACGCACTTGACGCGACATCCGACCGACACACCGCAATTCTACCTGACTGCGCCGTCGCCTTGCCCCTACCTGCCTGGCAAGCAGGAGAGAAAGGTCTTCACGCATCTCGTCGGCTCGCGGGCGCAAATCCTCAACGACGTGCTCACCCAGGGCGGGTTCCGCCGCAGCCAGAACATCGCCTATCGTCCCGCCTGCGAGAACTGCCGCGCCTGCGTCTCCATCCGGGTGCGTGTCGATAATTTTCGCTGGACCCGATCCTTCCGCCGCCTGTGGAAGCGAAACGCGGATCTGGTGGGCAGCATCAGCGATCCGGCCCCCTCGTCGCAGCAATACGACCTTTTCCGCCGCTATCTCGACGCACGACACGCCAATGGCGGCATGTCGGACATGACCGTTCTCGACTATGCGATGATGATCGAGGACACCCATGTGGAGACGATGCTGATCGAATACCGCCGACGGGGGCCGGATACGTTCCTCACCGGCCGTGGCGCCGGCCCGCTTCTCGCGGTCGCCCTTACCGATCGACTGAGCGACGGACTGTCGATGGTCTATTCCTTCTTCGAGCCCGAAGCTCCGCTCCGAAGTCTCGGCACCCACCTGATCCTCGACCATGTGGAACGCGCAAGGGCGCTGGGTCTGCCTTATGTCTATCTTGGCTACTGGGTGCAGGGCTCGCCCAAGATGGACTACAAGGCACGCTTCCAGCCGCAGGATCATCTTGGCCCGCGCGGCTGGTTTTCTGCCGCGGAGCCCGACGCAGACCCGTCCACCTGATCGCATCGGCGTGATGTGATCGCCTCAATCGTCCCGCGCCGCATCCACCTGCACACGCACCGCCGCAAAGACGTCGCGGAACATCTCGCGGGTCAACCGGCCGGTGTTGGTGTTGTAGCGGGAGCAATGATAGCTGTCGAACAGAACGGGTCCTGACGAAAGCTCGTGCCGCGCGTTGTGGCCGAAAGGGTGGGCCGCGCGCCTGACACCCAGGGCTGACAGCGTCGCATCATGCGCAATACGCCCGAGCGCCACCACAGCCTTGAGCGAGGGCAAGGCCTCGAAGGTCTGCGCGAGATAGGGCAGACAGGTTCGGATTTCCGCCCCTGTCGGCTTGTTCTCCGGCGGAACGCATCTCACTGCATTGGTGATGGCGGCATCAACGAGTTCGAGCCCGTCATCCGGTCGCGCCTGGTACTGGCCACGCGCAAAGCCGAAATCCACCAACGTCTCATAGAGGAGATCCCCGGCATAGTCGCCGGTAAACGGACGCCCGGTGCGGTTCGCGCCCCTCAGGCCCGGCGCAAGTCCGACGATCAGCAACCGGGGCCGCTCGGAGGCGAAGGTTGGAACAGGCGCGTTGTGCCAGACAGGCTGCTCCGCCCTGTGCCGCTCGCGAAAGGCCACGAGACGCGGGCAGAACGGACAGTCCCGTCCAGGATCAGGCAGGTCTGACACCTCGGCCTGCCTCAATAATCGTCGTCTTCTTCCACCTCGGCGCGGCGTGGCGCCGGCCGTGCCGGCCGCTCGGCGGGATCGCGTCCGACCTTCTTGGCAAGATTCGCGAGGTCGATGAAATGATCGGCCTGCCGTCTCAGGTCGTCGGCAATCATCGGCGGCTGGGTCTGCAAGGTGGAGACGACACTGACCTTTCGGCCCTTGCGCTGCAGGGCCTCGACCAGCGGACGAAAATCGCCGTCGCCGGAAAACAGGACGATGTGATCGACATGCTCGACGATTTCCATGGCATCGACCGCAAGCTCGATATCCATGTTGCCCTTGATCTTGCGACGCCCGGTCGAGTCCACGAACTCCTTCACCGGCTTGGTGACAACTTTGTAGCCATTGTAGTCCAGCCAGTCGATCAGCGGACGGATCGACGAATATTCCTGATCCTCGATCAGAGCTGTATAGTAATACGCCCTCAAAAGATAACCAGTCTTCTGGAATTCCTGAAGCAGCATCTTGTAGTCAATATCAAATCCAATACTGCGCGCAGTCGAATACAGGTTCGCGCCGTCAATGAACAACGCAACCTTCTCTCGTGGATCGAACATCTCGTACAATACCTTTCATTGCAATGCAGGGCGACCACCACCCCGAGGGAGAAGCGCACCCAAGGGAAAGTCAGCGAGCTGCCTTATGACGCGGGTTCGCCCACCGCGTCAGGAGTTGAGGCTCGACTCGACATCGTTTTCGGATCGACCTGCAATCCGGATTTCCATCCGGCTTCCGTGCCCATGGGATGCAATCCTGCAAGCATCCCGTCTTTTTGCTTTGGACGGTACACTCAACCGTCTGTGAGTATTTCCACCTACACCATTTTGCCATAAAGCGGCAACTGAGCTTCTGCAGGTTTAAGGAAAGAGTCTACAGGAAAACATGGCGAAATTAGAAACGTGATTAAAAAACAAAACCGTAGCCTCCTTCCTCGTAAGGCTTGCGTCTTGCGGTGCAACACAGTACATATCGCCGCTTGCTGACAACCGTTTAAATGGAGCATACCTATGGCGCGCGTGACAGTCGAAGACTGCATCGACAAGGTCGAGAACCGCTTCGAACTGGTGCTGCTTGCGAGCCATCGGGCCCGGATGATTTCCAACGGCTCGCCGTTGACCATCGATCGCGACAACGACAAGAATCCTGTCGTTGCCCTGCGGGAGGTCGCCGAGCAGACCATCAGCCCCGAGGATCTGAAGGAAGATCTGATCCACTCGTTGCAGAAGTATGTCGAGGTGGACGAGCCGGAGGCGGAAGCCGTTCCGATGGTCCCCAACACCTCCTCGCAGAGTCAAGGCGGAACCGAGGTCAACGCCGTCGACGACAGCTCGGTCGAGTTCGACCGCATGTCCGAGGAAGATCTGCTGCGCGGCCTCGAGGGCCTTGTGCCGCCGGAGCGCAAGGACGACATCTGAACGCGGACGCCTGGCGGCGTATGCCGCCGAGCGGCGGCGTGCGGTCGTCTGTCCCTGCAGTCGTCTGTCGTGGCGTCCCGTGGGACAGCGGCATGGTCTCGGCCGCACCGATGTGTGAGGCGTTTCCGCAATGATGCGGCAATATGAGCTGGTCGAGAAGGTCCAGCGATACAATCCGAATGCCGACGAGGCGCTTCTCAACAAGGCGTATGTCTATGCCATGCAGAAGCATGGCACCCAGAAGCGCGCGTCGGGAGATCCCTACTTCTCCCACCCTCTCGAAGTCGCCGCGATTCTCACGGATCTGCGTCTCGACGATGCGACCATTGCTGTCGCCCTGCTGCACGACACCATCGAGGACACATCCGCGACCCGCGACGAGATCGACAGGATGTTCGGTCCCGAGATCGGCAAGCTCGTCGACGGACTGACCAAGATCAAGCGTCTCGATCTTGCATCCAAGCGCGCGAAGCAGGCCGAAAACTTCCGCAAGCTGCTTCTTGCGATCGCCGATGACGTGCGTGTCCTGCTCGTCAAGCTGGCGGACCGGCTCCACAACATGCGTACGCTCCACCATATGCCGGAGCACAAGCGCGGCCGGATCGCCGAGGAGACGATGGAGATCTATGCGCCGCTCGCCGGACGCATGGGCATGCACGACATGCGCGAGGAACTGGAGGACATCGCCTTCAGGACCCTCAATCCGGATGCCTATTCCACGATCACCGATCGGCTGACGGCGCTTCGCGACAAGAACAAGAGCCTGATCACCGACATCGAGCACGACCTGATGGCGCGCTTGGAAGAGCGTGGCATCGCGGCTCTGGTCAAGGGGCGGGAGAAGCGGCCCTACTCGATCTTCCGCAAGATGCAGTCGAAGTCGATCGCCTTCGAACAATTGTCGGACATCTACGGGTTTCGCGTGGTGGTCGGCACGGTCGAGGCCTGTTACCGGGTGCTCGGCGTGGTCCACACAACCTGGCCGGCGGTGCCCGATCGCTTCAAGGACTATCTGTCGACTCCCAAGCAGAACGACTACCGGTCGATCCACACGACCGTCGTCGGTCCCAGCCGTCAGCGCGTCGAGTTGCAGATCCGCACAACGGCGATGGACCGCGTCGCCGAATACGGGATCGCCGCGCACGCGCTCTACAAGGATGGCGAGCTGGGCGGCAGAAACATCAACAAGCTCAACGACGAAAGCCGCGCCTACGAATGGCTGCGGCGCACGATCGAGTTGCTGTCGCAGGGTGATACGCCCGAAGAATTCCTCGAAAACACCAAGCTGGAGCTGTTCCACGACCAGGTGTTCTGTTTCACACCGAAGGGCCGACTGATCGCCCTGCCCCGCGGCGCAACGCCCATCGACTTCGCCTATGCGGTCCACACCGATATCGGCAACACCTGCGTCGGCGCCAAGGTCAATGGCCAGATCATGCCGCTCGTCACCGAGCTTCGCAACGGCGACGAGGTCGACATCGTTCGCAGCCAGGCACAGACGCCGCCTCCGGCCTGGGAATCGATCGCCGTTACCGGCAAGGCCCGCGCCGCGATCCGTCGCGCGACCCGCGAGAACGCCCGCCAGCAATATGGCTCGCTGGGCCGGCACATTCTCGAAAGGGCGTTCCGTCGGGCAGGGCATGCGTTCAACGAGGAGCGGATCGAAGGGGCGCTGCCCGATCTCGGCTTCAGCGCGCTTGCGGATCTGCTCGCCGCGGTCGGACGCGGCGAAATGCGGGCGCACGAGATCGTCACCACCCTTTACCCGGATTACCAGGACGACCGTCTGCCAAATGCGATGCAGTCCGGCGAGCCGGGCTGGTTCGGCCTTGAGTCCGGAAGCGGCATGAAGTTCCGCATCCCGGATGGCGAGGACGGCCGCCACGGCGAGGGATCACTGCCGATTCGCGGATTGTCCGGCGATCTTCCCGTCTCCTTTGCGCCGGAAGGAGGCGCCGTCCCCGGCGATCGTATCGTCGGCATCCTGACACCGGGCGTCGGCGTCACCATATATCCGATACAGTCGCCGGCACTTCAGGCGTTCGAGGATGAAACGGATCGTTGGCTGGACGTTCGCTGGGACATGGGCGGAGAGAAGCGGGAACGCTTCCCGGCGCGCATCAATGTCTACGCCCTCAACGAACCTGGATCTCTCGCGACGATTGCCGCAACGATTGCCGAACTGGGTGGTAATATCGACAATCTGAAAATGCTGCGACGGGCCGCAGATTTTCATGAAATCCTTATCGATCTTGAGGTATGGGATCTGAAGCACTTGAATCGCATCATCAATCAGCTACGGGCAAAGCCGAATGTGTCCAGCGTCACACGCGAGATCGGCTGACCGGGCATCGCCGCTGGCGGACGTACAAGAGGACGTGAAGACGAGGCATGCTTTTCAAACGTCGTGACAAGCCGAACCATCTGGAACGCCTGCGCGTCGCAGTCTGGCCGCGTCACAGCTTCGCTCGCTCCGCCCGGTACTTCTCGAAGCGTGTGCTGAGGCTGACAGCCAGCCCGAATGCGATCGCCCTCGGCTTCGCCGCCGGCGCCTTTGCCTCGATCACGCCCTTCATCGGGCTGCATTTCCTTCTGAGCTTCGTTCTCGCCTTCATCGTCGGCGGAAACATGGTCGCCGCCGCCCTGGGGACAGCGGTGGGCAATCCCCTCACCTTTCCCTTCATCTGGGCCTCGACCTACAAGGTCGGCTCCATGATCATCTATGGCGAGGCCAAGACCCTCGACCACCGCACCATCGACAGGCATCTGGACGGAGGCTTTCTCGAGAAGTCGCTGGATACGCTCCTGCCGCTGATCAAGCCGATGCTGGTGGGGGCGGTCCCGCTCGGGCTGCTGACCGCGACGATCTTCTATTTCCTGGTGTTCTACAGCGTGCGCGCCTATCAACGCTCGCGCCGTCTCAAGCTGGCATCGCGCCGGCTCCCCGGCGGCGTCAAGGGCGCAACGCACGACGCCGACGCCTGACGCGGCGAGAGCGACCCCGCCAGTCGCTTTCCCGTTGAAGACAGGAGATGGAAGCCACATAGTGGCGCAAACCTGCCTTCCGGTTCGACAGACCGACCTCCCCAGGAGTTTCCCATGCTCAGTCAGCGCCTGCGTCTTGGCGTCAACATCGATCACGTGGCAACGATCCGCAACGCGCGCGGCGGCCGGTTTCCCGATCCGGTGCGTGCCGCGCATCTCGCGGCCCAGGCCGGCGCCGACGGCATCACGGCGCATCTGCGCGAAGACCGCCGCCACATCTCCGACCACGACATCGCGCGACTGAGCAAGGAAATCGACCTGCCGCTGAATTTCGAGATGGCGGCAACCGAGGAAATGCTGAAGATCGCTCTCGAGGCGCGCCCGCACGCGGCGTGCATCGTGCCAGAAAAGCGCGAGGAACGGACGACCGAAGGCGGCCTCGACGCACGCGGCCAGCATAACCACCTGAAGCCCTTGATCGCGGCCCTTGCCGACAACGGTACGCGCGTCTCGCTGTTCATCGAGGCCGACAAGGCTCAACTCGATGCCGCAGTCGCCCTTGGCGCACCCGTGGTGGAACTGCATACCGGTCGCTATTGCGATCTTCACAATGACGGCGACGCGAAAGCGGCAGCCCTGGAACTCGACCGGATCCGCGAGGCCGCCCGGTACGGCGTGGCATTGGGGCTGGAGGTCCATGCTGGACACGGCCTTGCCTTTGACACCGTGGAAGGCGTCGCGGCGATCCCTGAGCTTGCCGAGTTGAACATCGGCCACTTCCTCGTCGGCGAAGGCATCTTCATCGGCCTGGAAGCGGCAATCCGCGAAATGCGGCGGCGGATGGATGCGGGGCGGGCAAGCGCCAGACCCTGAAAATTCCGCGGGAAACCGGCGCGGACCCTGCGCCCTGGCGCGGCGCGCGGCGTTTGCATTGCGTCAATTGGGGCAAGCCGGTACAAGCCTTGGAGACAAGGCGCAGTCCCTTTCCCGAATCCAGCCGAAGATCAGCGGCGATGCGGCACGGGCGGGACTGCCTCCCAGACGGGCCGCAAGCCATCAGGCCGGCGCCGGGGAGCGACCGTCACGAAGGAAAAAATGAGCGTGTCCGACGATAGCAAGAGCAAGGAAGGTGGCCTCTACGAGACCGTGAAGGTGCTTGTGCAGGCGCTGCTGCTGGCCCTGGTGGTGCGGACCCTGCTGTTCCAGCCCTTCAATATCCCGTCCGGCTCGATGATGGATACGCTGCTTATCGGCGACTATCTCTTCGTCTCGAAATACAGCTACGGCTACTCCCGATACTCGTTCCCTTACGGGCTCGTTCCGATGGAGGGGCGCATCTGGGCGAGCGAACCGGAGCGCGGCGACGTCGCCGTTTTCAAGCTGCCGAAGGATACCTCCGTCGACTACATCAAGCGCGTCATCGGTCTGCCCGGCGACGAAATCCAGATGATCGACGGGGTTCTGCACATCAACGGCACGGCGGTGGAACGGACCCAGATCGACGATTTCATCACCACCGACCAGTTCGGCAATGTGCGGCGTGTTCCCCGCTATCGGGAAACGCTGCCCAACGGGGTCACCTACGACACGCTGGACCTGACGACCCGAGGCACCTGGGACAATACCGGCGTCTACAAGGTGCCGCCCGGCCACTATTTCATGATGGGCGACAACCGCGATAACTCCACCGACAGCCGTGTCCTGTCCGCCGTCGGCTATGTTCCCTTCGAGAATTTTGTCGGCCGCGCGGAGATGCTGTTCTTCTCCGTCGACGAGGATGCGTCGGCCTGGATGTTCTGGAAGTGGCCCTGGACCGTGCGCGGCAGCCGGCTGTTCAAGCTGCTGTGAAGCAGGTGGCCTAGAGACCTCGACATGAAGTCCGATGTGCAGAAAAAGGCCGAGGCGCAACTGCAGAAGCGCCTCGGCCATGATTTTCGCGACGGTGAGCTTCTCGCGCGCGCCCTGACCCATGGCAGCGCCACCGCGCGTAGCGGGCCGGCGGCAAGCTACCAGCGTCTGGAGTTCCTTGGCGACCGGGTGCTCGGGCTCGCGGTCGCGACGATGCTGCATCGCAGCTTTCCCAGGGCCGAGGAAGGCGAGTTGGCGCGGCGGCTGAACCAGCTTGTGCGCAAGGAGACCTGCGCGGAAGTCGCCAGGGACCTGAAGCTCGGCGATGCCATCCGCCTTGGCGAGAGCGAGGCTCAGACCGGCGGCAAGCGCAAGATGGCGATCCTCGCCGACGTCTGCGAGGCGGTGATTGCCGCCGTTTATCTGGACGGCGGGCTCGAGGCGGCGCAAACTCTGATCGAGCGCCACTGGGGACCACGGATGACCGGCTATACCGGCCCGTTGCGCGATGCCAAGACGATGCTGCAGGAATGGGCGCAAGGACGCGGCAAGGCCGCCCCGCGATACGTGATGACGGAGCGCAGCGGCCCGGACCACGCGCCCAGCTTCACCGTCCAGGTGGAGATCGACGGATACGAGCCGGCCACGGGAACCGGCGGATCGAAACGGCTCGCGGAACAGCGGGCGGCAGAGACGGCTCTCCTGCGGGAAGGCGTCTGGACGGAGACGGATATCAAGTGAGCACCAGCGACCAGGCCCCGACCGAGGGCACCGGCATGTCCCCCGAGACGAACGAGACCGCCACCAAGGCCGGTTTCGTCGCGCTGATCGGGGCGCCGAATGCCGGCAAGTCGACCCTGCTCAACGCCCTTGTCGGCGTGAAGGTCTCTATCGTCACCCACAAGGTGCAGACGACGCGCACCCTGGTGCGCGGCATCGCCATGCACGGGGCCTCGCAGGTGATCTTCGTCGACACGCCGGGCATCTTCCGTCCCACGCGGCGACTGGAGCGCGCCATGGTCGACACCGCCTGGGGCGGCGCGCGCGAGGCTGACGTGGTTGCCCTGCTGATCGATGCGCGCAAGGGCATCGACGATCAGGTCGCCAGCATCCTGGAGCGGCTCGCGGATGTGAAGCTGCCGAAGTTGCTGATCCTCAACAAGATCGACGTCACCAGGCGCGAGAAACTGCTGGCGCTGGCGCAGAAGGCCAACGACATCGTCCAGTTCGACAAGACCTTCATGGTGTCGGCCGTCACCGGCTCCGGTCTCGACGACCTGATGGAAGATCTCGCCGAGCGCGTCCCACCAAGCCCCTGGCTCTATCCGGAGGACCAGGCCTCGGACCTGCCGATGCGCATGCTGGCTGCCGAGATCACTCGCGAGAAACTGTTCCTGCGCCTGCATCAGGAACTCCCCTACATGTCGACGGTGGAGACCGAGGCCTGGGAGCAGCGCAAGGACGGTTCGGTCCGTATCGAGCAGACGATCTATGTCGAGCGCGACAGCCAGAAGATGATCGTGCTCGGCCAGGGCGGACGCACCATCAAGGCGATCTCGCAGGCCGCCCGCGCCGAAATCGCCGAGGCCGCCGGCTGCCCGGTCCACCTGTTCCTCTTCGTCAAGGTGCGCGAGAACTGGTCCGACGACCCCGAGCGCTACCGCGAGATGGGCCTGGAGTTCCCAAGGTAGCACCTCTCACCGATCTGGCCGCATACCCATGGAATGGAGCGCTGACGGCATCATCCTGGCGACGAGGAAACACGGCGAGAGCAGCCTGATCCTCGAGGCGATGACGCGCGAGCGCGGCCGGCATCTGGGTCTCG
The DNA here is from genome assembly GCF_900185745.1 of Stappia sp. TSB10GB4. Taxonomy (NCBI): domain Bacteria; kingdom Pseudomonadati; phylum Pseudomonadota; class Alphaproteobacteria; order Hyphomicrobiales; family Stappiaceae; genus Stappia; species Stappia sp. TSB10GB4. The sequence goes on from NZ_FYAV01000047.1 coordinate 140,250, forward strand.
TGCGCGGCGGGCGCAGCCGGCGCATGCAGGCGGCACTGCAGCCGGGAAATCGCGTCGGCCTCGTCTGGCGGGCCCGCCTCGACGATCACCTCGGTCTCTACGCCATCGAGCCGCTGGAACTGCGCGCCGCCCAGTTGATGACCAGTTCGACCGGCGTCTACGGCATCCAGGCGCTCGCGGCCCTGCTGCACTTCCTCCCTGAACGCGATCCGCATCCGCAGCTTCATGACGGGCTCGAGGCGATCATCGCCCATCTGCACGAGCCGCTGGTCGCCGGTGCGCTGATGGTGCATTTCGAACTGCAGGTTCTTGCCGAACTCGGCTTCGGGCTGGACCTGACGGAATGCGCCGCAACGGGACGCAGCGACGACCTGATCTATGTTTCGCCGAAATCGGGACGCGCGGTCTGCCGCGAGGCGGGGCTGCCTTACGCCCCTCGCCTGCTGCCCCTGCCGCCGTTTCTGGCGCCAGAAGCGTCCTCCCCTCGCGCGGAAGGCATCCCTTCCGAACTCGCAGGAAGGCTTCCGGATCGAAAGGCGCTGGAGGATGCCTTCCGCCTCACCGGCTACTTTCTCGACCGGCATGTTCTCGCCCCGCGCCTGCTACAGATGTCTCCGGCCCGCGACGGGTTCATCGAGGCGATCAAGCGCCAGCTCCAAGAGGCGGAAAGCGGCTGAAAACCGCCATTGGCGACGGCTCGCGCATTGCCTCGGACTGCGAATGCCTGTAGCGAGTAGGGCATGGGAAAAGACCTGATTCAGCCGGGCGGTATCGAGCCTGTCGACCTTCGTTCGGCGCTTGAGGAGCGCTACCTCTCCTACGCGCTGTCGACCATCACCCACCGCGCGCTGCCGGATGTACGCGATGGGCTGAAGCCCGTGCATCGTCGCCTCCTCTACGCGATGCGGCTGCTCAAGCTCGATCCGAATGCCGGCTTCAAAAAATGCGCCCGCGTCGTCGGCGACGTCATGGGTAAATATCACCCGCATGGCGACCAGGCGATCTACGACGCGCTCGTCCGCCTGGCGCAGGACTTTGCCGTCCGCTACCCGATGGTCGACGGTCAGGGCAACTTCGGCAATATCGACGGCGATAGCGCGGCAGCCATGCGCTACACGGAAGCGCGCCTCACCGACATCGCCGTGCGCACCCTCGACGGGTTGGACGAGGACGCGGTCGACTTCCGCGAGACCTATGACGGGCTCGACAAGGAGCCCGTTGTCCTGCCGGGCGGTTTCCCCAATCTGCTGGCGAACGGCGCGGCCGGCATCGCCGTCGGCATGGCGACCTCCATTCCGCCACATAATATCGGCGAGCTCTGCGCCGCCGCCCAGCATCTGATCAAGACGCCCCGCGCCTCGACCGAGGAACTGCTTCAGTTCATCCAGGGGCCGGACTTTCCGACCGGCGGCATTCTGGTCAAGAGCGACGCGGCCTACCTGGAGGCCTATGAGACCGGCCGCGGCGGCTTCCGCGTGCGGGCTCGCTGGGAGGTCGAGGATCTTGGTCGCGGCACCTGGCAGGTCGTGGTCACCGAGATCCCCTATCAGGTGCAGAAGTCGCGGCTGATCGAGAAGATCGCGGAGCTGCTACAGGCCCGCAAGCTGCCGCTGCTCGACGACGTGCGCGATGAGTCCGCCGAGGATGTCCGCCTTGTCCTCGTGCCGCGCAGCAAGAATGTCGATGCGGCGCTGCTGATGGAGTCGCTGTTCAAGCTCACCGATCTGGAGAACCGCTTCTCGCTCAACATGAACGTCCTTTCGGGCGGCCGCATTCCCATGGTGATGGGGATCAAGCAGGCGCTGCAGGAGTGGCTCGACCACCGCAAGGACGTCCTGGTTCGCCGTTCGCAGCACCGGCTGGCGCAGATCGAGCATCGGCTGGAAGTGCTCGGCGGCTACCTTATCGCCTATCTCAACCTCGACGAGGTGATCCGCATCATCCGCGAGGAGGACGATGCCAAGGTGTCGCTGAAGGCGGCCTTCGGCCTGACGGAGGTGCAGGCCGAGGCGATCCTCAACATGCGGCTGCGCTCGCTGCGCAAGCTCGAGGAACTCGAGATCCGCAAGGAGCACGACAAGCTCACCGCCGAGCGCGACGAGTTGCTGACGCTGCTTGGCTCCGAGGCGCGCCAGTGGACAAAGATCGGCAAGCAGATCGGCGAGATGGCCAAGGCCTACGGACCGGAAACACCGCTCGGCAAGCGCCGCACGACTTTCGGCGATGCACCCGACCACGACCTGACCGACATTCATCAGGCGATGATCGAGAAGGAACCGATCACCGTCGTCATCTCGCAGAAAGGTTGGATCCGCGCCCTGAAGGGGCATCAGTCCGACCTTTCCTCGCTGACCTTCAAGCAGGACGACAGCCTGAAACTGCACCTCCTGGCGGAGACGACGGACAAGCTGCTCGTCTTCACCACCGGCGGCAAGTTCTTCACGCTCGGCGCCGACAAGCTGCCGGGCGGGCGCGGCCATGGCGAGCCGATCCGCCTGATGGTCGACATGGAGGAAGGTCAGGACGTCATCGACGTCTTCGTCTATCGCGGCGACCGGAAGCTTCTCGTCGTCTCCGACGAAGCGCGCGGCTTCGTGGTCAACGAGGCCGATGTCGTCGCCAATACCCGCAAGGGCAAGCAGGTTCTCAATGTGACGCCACCGATCGAGGCGCGGCTCTGCGTTGCCGCCGAGGGCGACCATGTGGCGATCATCGGACGCAACCGGAAGCTGCTCGTCTTCCCGCTGGCGCAGGTCGCCGAGATGGCACGTGGGCGCGGCGTGCGGCTGCAGCGCTATCGCGACGGCGGCGTGTCCGACGTGACGGTGTTCAAGGCCGAGGACGGCCTGTCCTGGGTCGACTCGTCCGGACGCAGCTTCAACCGCAAGATGGACGAGTTGACGGATTGGCGCGGCGACCGCGCCCAGGCAGGACGCCTGCCCCCCAACGGCTTTCCGCGCACGAACACGTTCGGCCGCCGCACGCTGTGACGAGAGGGAGTGTCTGCCAATGACCCGCCCCACACCGCTGACCCGTGACGTTTTCCGCCTGTTCCGGTCGATCCCGACGCGCTGGATGGATGTCGACATCTACGGCCACGTCAACAATGTCGAGTATCTGAGCTATTTCGATACAGCGGTGAACGGCTGGCTGATCGAAGAAGGCGTGCTCGATCCGCGAGGCTCCGAGACGGTGTTTCTCGTCGTCGAGACGCAATGCGCCTATTTCTCGGAACTGACTTTTCCCGGCACAGTGACGGCCGGGGTCAGGGTCGCCCGGCTCGGGGGCTCGTCGGTGACGTATGAGATCGCACTCTTTGCCGGCGAAGAACATGCCGCCAGCGCGCAAGGTCGCTTCGTCCACGTACAGGTCGATCGATCCACAAGGCGGCCGGTTCCGATCGACGGCGAACGGCGCGCGCTTCTGAGCACGATCCTCTAAAATCCGGATCTCGTGAACTTCAAGTAAGTTGTGAAAGTTTTCTGAAGTAAAATATCAGGAACAAAGCAAAAACACGCACTGCGTTTTCCACCACTCACCCAGCGTTTCTCCCCAGCTTATCCAGCGTTTTTCAACAGGCGCGCCTTTTCCCGGTTCCAGTCCCGCTGGCGCTCGGTTTCGCGCTTGTCGTGCAGCTTCTTGCCGCGCGCAAGTGCGAGCTCGACCTTGGCCCGTCCCTTTTCGTTGAAATAGAGCTTCAGGGGAACGATCGTCTTACCGTCCTTGTCGACGGCGAGGGCGAGCTTGGCCATTTCCCGCTTGTGCAACAGGAGCTTGCGCTTGCGGCGCGGCTCATGGTTGAAGCGGTTGGCCTGCAGGTATTCGGGAATGTAGGAATTGATCAGCCAGAACTCCCCGCCCTCGAAGCTGGCGTAGGATTCGGCAATCATCGACTTGCCCTCGCGCAGCGCCTTGACCTCGGTCCCCTTGAGCTCGATCCCCGCTTCCAGCGTGTCCTCGATCTCATAGTTGAACCGGGCCTTGCGGTTGTCGGCGATAAGCTTGCGGTTGCTGTCGGCGGCGCTCTTTTGGGCCATTTTCATTTACCGGCGCCGGGCAGCGGATCACGCCGCTCGGCAAACCGTCCTTGTCAGTTGAGCAGACCCGCATGGGTCATGGCATCGCGAATTGCAGCCTTGGTCGGCTCGGAGACCGGAACCAGCGGCAGGCGCAGCTCGTTCTCGAGCTTGCCGAGCAGCGACAGGGCGTATTTCGCCCCGGTCGGGTTCGGCTCGATGAACAGCGCATTGTGCAGCGGAGCCAACCGATCCTGGATCGACAAGGCCGTTGCGAAATCACCTGCCAGCATCGCCTCCTGGAACTGCGAACAGAGCCGCGGCGCAACATTCGCCGTGACCGAGATGCAGCCCGTCCCGCCATGGGCGTTGAAGCCGAGCGCGGTGATATCCTCGCCCGACAACTGGACGAAGTCCGGCCCGCACAGCTCGCGCTGGCGGCTGGCGCGCGACATGTTCGCGGTCGCGTCCTTCACGCCCTTGATGTTGCGCGACGTCCTGAACAGCTCCGCCATCGTTTCCGGCTGCATGTCGATCACCGACCGGCCGGGGATGTTGTAGATGTAGATGGGGATGCTGACAGCCGCATCGATCGCCCGGTAGTGGGCGATCAGTCCGGCCTGGTTCGGCCTGTTGTAATAGGGCGTCACGATCAACAGCGCATCGGCGCCCGCCTTCTCCGCATGGGTCGCGAAGTCGATGGCCTCGACGGTGTTGTTCGAGCCCGCGCCCGCCATCACCGGCACGCGGCCGCCGGCGGCCTCGATGCACAGCTCGATGACGCGCTTGTGCTCATCATGGCTCAGCGTCGGGCTCTCGCCGGTGGTGCCCACCGGGACAAGCCCGTGGCTGCCCTCTTTTATCTGCCAGTCCACAAACTCCTGGAACGCTTTCTCGTCGACAGCTCCGTTGCGAAACGGCGTGACGAGTGCGGGGATGGATCCCTTGAACATGCTGGACCTCTTGGAGTGTGGCGTTTGACCGGACAGGCTGCCCGGGTGGCGCACAATAGTCGGCGCGCGGGACTGACGCAACATTGAGCCGGACTTCTCCCGCGGTCACGGCAACCGCACTTGTCGCGGCGGTTTCCGACGTCGTCTCGCGTGGAAGCCGGAACACGGGGGGCTCAAGAGACGAGACCGCGATTGCCCGCCCCCGATGAGTTCCGGACAGGGTAGACTCATCGGAGGTCGAGCGTCACGCGGGCGGAATTGCCATCCGCATCAATGACCGAGATGGTGGACGCGCCAGGACCGTCCGGTTGCCAGACCAGCGATGTCGCAAAGGGCCCGCTCGCCACCGGCGCCCCGTTGGCGAGCCAGAGGAACGGCGCCCGGCCCCTGCGGAGCTTCACCACCAACGCCGCATCGCGGCCCTCGCCAAGCCCCAGGTCCACTGTCGCGCCATCCGGCGGGAAGAAAATCTCGGGCCCACGCCGGGCATGCAGGCCGTCCGGACGCACCACCGTGCGAGCGTAGCGCATGGGCGCTGGCACCGCGTCCGCCACCGGATCGAAATCACGAGGCGGCCTTGGCAACGGTGTGCGCCGCGCGGCCACACGCTGAAACGCGTCGAACAGCAGCGGCGCCGCCGACTTGTAGCCGGTCAATCCCGGCACCGGCGTTCCGTCGGCACGCCCGACCCAGACGCCGATGGTGTGACGTCCGTCGAACCCGATCGCCCAGGCATCACGGTAGCCGTAGGACGTCCCGGTCTTGTAGGCGATACCGGCACCATTCGCCGTATCGGGCGGCGGCACTTCCGACAAGATGTCGGCAATCCGCCAGGCCGCGGTTTCCGACAGGAAGCGGCGTCCCTCCGGCAGCAGCGCCTCTCCGCTCCCCTCGGCAAGGCTCTCGCGCAGCGGAACCGCCACGCCGCCGCGCGCGATGCCGGCATAGAGGGCTACCAGGTCGCGCAGCGAGATGCCGAACCCGCCAAGCGCCGCCGCAAGTCCCGGCGCCTCTCCGGTGGGGAAGCGCGGCGAGGTGCCGGCGCGCTTCAGCCGCGACACGAACCGGGCAACGCCGACCGCATCGAGGAGCGCGACCGCTGGCACGTTGAGCGAGGCAGTCAGGGCTTCGCGGACACGGATCGTGCCTTGAAAGGAAAGATCGAAATTCGTCGGGCTGTAACCGGCGACGGTGGTGGGCCGATCTTCGATCAGACTGTCGGGATGCGCCACCCCCTGTTCGAAGGCCAGACCATAGATCAGCGGCTTCAGCGTCGAACCGGGCGAGCGGATGGCGCCCGTCATGTCCACATGGCCGCGCCGTGCCTGCGACAGCAGCCCGGCCGATCCGACCCGCGCGAGGATCTCGCCGCTGCCGTGGTCGGCAACGATCACGGCAGCCGACACATGGCTGCCGAGCCGTCCGGCGCGCTCGGCGACCAGCGCCTCGAGCCGGGCCTGCACGTCCGCATCGATGGTCAGGCGCTGATCGGCCGCTTCGCTGCGGGCGAGTGCCTGTCGTGTCGCATGGGGTGCAAGCATCGGCACCGGCCGGCGAGTGCGGGGGATGGCCTCCTTCTGCGCGGCGACCACATCCTCGTGGGAGAGCAGACCCGCTGCCTGCGCCGCCGCCAGCACCCGATCGCGTGCGGCGCGCGCCGCATCGGGAAACCGATCCGGCCTGCGTGCCTCGGGCGACTGCGGCAAGGCCACGAGCAGCGCGGCCTGCGCCGGCGTCAGTCGGGCAGGCTCCTTGCCGAACCATGCGTGGCTGGCCGCCCGCACGCCCTCGATATTGCCGCCGAACGGGGCGCGAGCGAGGTAGAGCGACAGGATCTCCCGCTTGTCCAGATGGCGCTCCAGCGCGAGCGCCAGCACGATCTGCCGCCACTTCGACACAGGCGTGCGCGTCGGCGTCTCCGTCAGCAGCCGTGCGGTCTGCATGGTCAGCGTCGAGGCGCCCGACACGATGCGTCCGTTCGCCAGCGACTGGGCGGCGGCCCGCAGGATCGCCAGCGGGTCGACACCATGATGATCGTTGAACCGTCGATCCTCATAGGCCAAAAGCAGGCTCAGATAGAGCGGATCCACATCCTCGGGGGAAGCCGGCATCCGCCAGCGGTCATCCGCCGTCTGGAAGGCGCGCAACAGCCGGCCATTCCGGTCGCTCACCGACCGGGACATCTCGACGGCGCCGGGCAGACCCTCCCGATCCAGCGTGGCAACCTGGACCACCAGCGCCGCGGCGAGCGCGGCAAGACCCAAGAGGCCGGCGCAGCACAGGCCGATCGCCAGCCGCCGCACCCGCCTGCCGGGTTTCGCTTGCCTCATCCGCCTGCCTTTCCCGCCCCACCGTCAGCGCAGCGGGCCGAGCACTTCCAGCCGCCCGGTGTCGGTGCGGGCCGCAAGGTCGGGCCGATACATGTCTTCCACCGTCGCGGGCGGATGGGCGAAGCTGCCCGGCAGCGCCGCGCGTGCCAGATAGGCGAAGGTCATCACGTCGAGGTTCTGCTGGCTTTCGTCCAGCGCAACCACGAAGCGGTCGTCACGGAACTCGACATGCTCCGTGTTGTCCACCGTCGACAACCAGTCCAGGCCACCAAGGTCACCGGAGCGCACCAGCCGCGGGTTGTCGATGACGAGGCCCGCCGGCAGACGGTCCACCACCATGATCCGCCCCCTGCCCGGCCGATCACGGGTGACCGTCAGCACCACGGCCACGCGGGTGTTGAGCGGCACCGCTTCGGTAGACAGTTCATTGCCGTCGAGATCGTAGAACGCTCGGGTGATGCTGTAGCCGGTACCACCGGCAGGCTCCGGCTCGACCGGCCGGCCGCTGACGGTGATCACCACATCGGTGGCCTTGTCGCCGCGGTTTTCGATCCGCATGGGCTGTGCGGACACCGCCGTGCCCGCAAGCCGCCTGTCGAGCCGACCGGACACCGGAGATCCATCCACGGCAAAGCGCGCGGCCTCCGCCTTCTTCTCCAGTTCATGACCGGCAAGCAGCAGCCAGGCCATGTCCTGCGTCGAAAGCACGGGCGTCGCGTCCTGCCGATTGGCGACATCGCGTGTCAGGGCCGCCGCATCAACGGACGTGGCGCTGGCGCGGGTCACATAAGCCAGCACACCGGCATTGTCGCGCAACACGGTGCCATAGTCCGAACGGTAGCTGAGCATCTCGGCGCGCCCGCTCTCCCCGACCGCGGCAGCGAAAGCACGCTCCGCGCGGCCGGCTTCGCCGTAAAGCGCGAGCGCGGCGGCGATCTGCGATTTGGCGAGCGATGTTGCGAAATCGTCGAGTTTCACATCCGCGTAGTAACGCAGATCTCCGATCGAGGCGCGTCCGGCGCTGGCCAGAACGTAGAGCGCATAGGCGATCGCCTCGCCGCCATCGTTGAAATCGGACGCATAGGCGATGCGGTTCTCCAGGTTCTCCAGCGCGGACTCCAGGGCAAGCGAGGGGATGTCGTAGTCCCGCTCACGTGCCCGCAGCAGGAAATCGGTCACATAGGCATCGAGCCACGTGTCCTGAGACCCGAAGCTCGACCACAGGCCGAAGGACCCGTTCGAGCTCTGGTTTCCAAGCACACGAACGATTGCCTGCTCCACCCGCTTGCGCACCTCGCCATCGGTCTCCAACCCGCTCGCGACGGCGAGTTCGTTCAGATAGAGCAGCGGCAGCGCCCGGCTCGTCACCTGTTCGGTGCAGCCATAGGGATACCGATCAAGGGCGGCGAGCAGGCCCGGAATGTCGATCCGGGCGGCGCCGCCGGCCGAGACCGTCACGCTGGCGCCGGACGGCACGATGCCGGCGAGCGTGCCGCCGTCCAACGTCAGGCCGGCACCGGCCGCGAGCGTCACGAAGGAGCGACGCATCAAGGGGGGCATGGTGTCGCGAACGCCGAGAGCCAGGGTCTTTTCCGCGACCGGGCCATCCGGCCCGGCGAGCGTCAGCGTCAGGGACGCATCTCCCGTGCCTGTGTCGGCCATCAGCGGAATGCGCAGGGTCTGCCGTTCGCCGGCGGTAAGCGTCAGCGTGCGGGAGGCGTCCTCCGCCTGCAGCCAGACCGGCCCATCGACGATGGTCTGCAACACATAGTCACCCGCCTGCCCCTCGACATTGTCGATCTCGACCAGAAGACGCGACTGATCCTCCGGTGCAAGGAAGCGCGGCAGGGTGGCGGTGACAACGAGCGGATCGCGCACGGTCACCTCACGCTCGGCATGCCCGACGCCGCTTTCGCTCCAGGCGAGGGCGGTCAGACGCACCGTTCCGTTGAAGTCCGGCACCTCAAAGGAGACCATGGCGCGTCCGTCGGCGTCGGTCTCAACAACGCCCGAGAACAGCGCCATCGGCTCTTCCTGCGGCGGCGGCACGGCGGACGCCAGTCCGCCGCCATCGCCGCCGGACCGCACCACACCGAGATCGCCCACGGTCCGGTCGATGAGTTCGCCGTAGTAGTCGCGGATTTCCATACCAAGACGCCGCTGGCCAAAGTACCAGCCGGCCGGATCCGGGGTCTGGAAACGGGTGAGGTTGAGAATGCCGACATCGACCGCGGCAACCGTCACGAAGGCCGGCGTGCCGGCAGGCTGGCCCTGGATCGTCAGGCCGACTTCCATGGTCGAACGCGGGCGCAGGGTGGCCGGCGCCTCGATCTCGACCGTGTGGCGACGCTCGCCCGGATCGACGGAAAGCCACTGCAGGCCGAGCGCCCGCGAAGGCATCCGCTTCGCCTCGACATCCATCGGACGCAGCAGCGTCGCGGTGACGTAGACACCGCTGCTCCAGTCATCGGTGACGGTGAGATCGATCTCCGTCTCGCCCTGCGTCACGTCGACCACGCGGCTTTCGATCAGCCGATCCGCCATCACCGACACCAGCGCGGTGCCGTCGAAACGGGGCTTCAACCGCAACTTCGCCGTCTCGCCAGACCGGTAAGCCGTCTTGTCGAGGCCGACGTCCAGCACATCCGGCGTCTGCGACGACGCCGAGGAGACGTACCAGCCGGCATTGAAGGTGAAGCTCGTCGCTGCCGGCTCGCGCCCGTTGGCAACCACTTCAAGGCGATACTCGCCCCACTTCACCGGCACCGACAGACGGGCCAAGCCGTCCTTGGTAACAGCAAGGTCGCCACTTGAGACCTTTCGGCTCGTCGTTACCGGCTCAAAGGACCAACGTCCATCCGACCTGTACCACTGGTAGCGGGTGTCGATGTTCAGGAGCGTCCACTGGACGTCCGCCGCGATCCGCTCGCCTCGCGCGTCAAGGGCAATGATCTCGAACTCGGCCGGAGCTCCCTCGTCGACGCCCCCGTCGAACGCCGGCTTGACACCGATCCTGCGACCGTCGGCGACGACCGGCAGGTCGAGGCTGCGCTCGACATAGCGCCCGCCGGCTTCGACCACCCGGGTGATCACCCTGGCCGTGTAGCCGGCAGTCGTCGGCTGCAACTGCGGCACGGGAAGCGTGAAGCTCGCCTTGCCGTCGTCATCGGTCGAGATCCCGTCGGGAAGGGACGCCCGTTCCGGCCAGATCTGCTCGTCGGCCAGACCGAACGTGTAGCCCGGATAGGCCGGCGACTGCCGGGTCGGGGACACCACGACCTCTCCTTCGATGCGCTGTCCCGAGGCGGGGGCACCGTAGAGGAACTTCGCCTCCAGCGAGACGGTCGGCGGCGCCTCCGGGTCGAAGGCCTTGGCCTCGGTCTGCGGCGTGAAATCCACCCGTTCCGGCTGATAATCCTCCACCAGGAACGACAGGCGCGCCAAGGCCTCTCCCTTCGGGTCCGCGTGGATCCTGACCGACCAACTCCCCTGCTGCGCGGTGGCGGGGACCTGCAGGGCGTGGGACCGCCCGCCGGCGCCAGCGTCACCGATCATCACTCGGCTGTGCTCGACCCCATCGGGCCGCTCATAAATGAAGGTCAGGGGCACGTCGGCCGTCGCCCGGGCATCCCGGTCGCGGGCCATCGCGCCGACATGAACCGTCTCGCCCGGGCGGAACACGCCACGATCAAGCCAGGCGAACACATCGACGGGACCTGGCGCCGCGCGGCCTTCAACGCCCCGGTCGGACAGATCGAAGGCCGGCTTGGTCAGATCGAGAAAGGCATAGTCGCCATTTTCGGGAGTTTCGGCACTGACCAGCGCCGGTGCCCTGCCGCCCGTCCCGCGCGACAGGCCGGGCGGGAACCGCGCGAAGCCGTCCGCATCGCTGGTGGCCTCGCCCAGCACCTCGTTGTTGACCGCGACCAGACGAATTTTCGCTCCCTCGACAGGCCCGGCATCGGACAGCCTGCGAACGACGACCGCCGTTTCCTGTGATCCGGTATAGGCGCTGACGCCAAGATCCGAGACGAGGAACCATTGGGTTGCGTGAGGTCCCCAGGCGTTCTGCGTGTCGCCGCGGGGCCGGGCGACCATCGCGTAGATGCCCGGCTGCATGGTCAGTCCGAACTCGGCGACGGGAACCGCGGTGGTCACATCCTGGTTCAGGCGGAGTTCGGTTTCGACCGTTCCCGACCACAGCTTTTCACCATACTCGTCGCGGACCTGCTCGGAGCGATAGTTGTCGAGCTGCGACAGGATCCGGCGATCGCGCAGGGCGGGCGAAAGGCCGCGCTCGCCGATGCGGTAGATCTCCGCCTCGACGGTGTTGGTGTTGACGGTAACCAGAGGGATCGTGGCGCCCTCGCCCGAGGGCAGAACATAGGCGCGACCAAGGAAGCGCACGGAGGGTTCGCGGTCGCGGACATAAACGGTCAGTTCGGCCGACTTGTCCAGCGTCTCGCCATCCGCCGACGGGACACCCGAGCGCAGCAGCACTCCGTAGCGCTCGCCGTGCCGAATGCCGTCAATGCAGATCTGGGCACCGTCTCCCTCGATGGAAAAAGATCCCGCGCCGGTCACCTGCACGAAGGGCGAGAAATCCAGCCCCCTCTGCAGGGTTTCGGAAAAGACGACGCAGATGCGCGGTGTCGCCGCATCGGAATCGACCTGATGGTCGAGAATGCGGAAGCCGTAGCTCGCCACCATCTGGTCGTAACGCTGACGGCGCGTCGATGTCTCCTCGAGCGCGAGGGCGGCCCGCAGGGCTTTGATCGCCGGCTTGTACAGTTGGCGGCGCTCCAGCGCCGAGACGAGGATATCGAGGGCCTCGACACGCTCGTCCTGGCTGCCGGACACCAGATAGGCGTTGATCGCGGCACCGGTTGCATCGGCCTCCACCTGGCGCTGTCGCTGCCAATCCGAGGGCCGCTGAGCCAGCAACGATCCGGCCAGTCCTGTCCACAGGTCCGGGCGTTCGGCATCGACCGTCAGGGCACGGGCGAACTGGCGTTCGGCCTCATCGAAACCGCGGCTGCCAAAGGCCGCACGCGCCTGGTTTTCCAACTGGCCGACGCTTTCTCCGCCCGCCCTGAAATCGCGTGGCAACCGCCGGGCATAGGCCGCCGCATCGCTCACCAGCGAGCCGGACAGGAAGGACAGTTCGTCGCCACGCGCCTTGCGGCTTGCATCGTCGCGCCGCGCCACCGTGACGATGCGCCCGGCCACAGCGCCCGTGAAGGCCTGCAACTGGCCCACATCGGATTTCATGAAACACCAGCGCGCCGAGGTGTTGTAGGTGAAGGCGCGGCACTGCCTGCTGTCCAGGCACGCCGCCTTGCAGGTGTCGAGATCGACGTCCTTGAGCGTCTCGAAATCCGCGCCGAAATAGTCGGCATTGTCGATCGTGACGATCCGTCGCTCCGACGCGTCCTGGGCCTGTGCCTGCGGAGCTTCCGTCACACCCAAGACCAGCAGGCCGGCGAGCGCCGGAACCACCAGGCCGCCGAGGCCGAAGAACCCGAACTTGCCGCGCATGCCTACCCCTTCCCCCGATCTTCCGGCCTGGTTTGACGGCCCGTTGAGAGACCATTCCACCCCCGGGTGCTCCGGTGCCGATGCGGTTCGCATTTCCAAGGAGGCAGATCCGAGCACGCAATCGTGACAAGTCCAAGACCAAAATTGCACCGCGAGCGGTTCTGCACCCAAACCGGAGGCCTGCGACGGGAAATCCGCCGAGACAGACCCGCGATGATCCCCTAGAAGCACAGAAAGCTCGCATCAGGAGAAGCACTTATGGCCGCACTCGACAACTTCCCGATCACCCGCCGCTGGCCGGCGACGCATCCCGACCGGCTGCAGCTCTATTCGCTTGCCACGCCGAACGGCATCAAAGTGTCCGCCGCGCTCGAAGAGCTCGGCCTTCCCTACGAGGCGCACAAGGTGTCGTTTGAGACGAACGATCAGATGACACCTGAATTCCTGTCGCTAAACCCCAACAACAAGATCCCCGCGATCCTTGATCCCGACGGTCCGGGCGGCGCGCCGCTGGCGCTGTTCGAGAGCGGGGCGATCCTGCTCTATCTCGCCGACAAGACCGGAAAGCTGATCCCGGCCGATCCGGCCGAGCGCTACCACTGCATCCAGTGGCTGATGTGGCAGATGGGCGGACTCGGGCCGATGTTCGGGCAACTCGGCCATTTTCATCATTTCGCGGCCGACAAGGTCAAGGATCCCTATCCGCGCGAACGCTATACGGCGGAAGCAAAACGCCTGCTCGCGGTGCTGGAGCAGCGGCTGGACGGGCGCGCTTATATCATGGGCAACGACTACACCATCGCCGATATCTCGGTGTGGCCCTGGATCCGCACGCTGGGCGGCTTCTACGGTGCCGGCGAGATCACCGGGCTCGACAAGCTCGCCAATGTCCAGCGCTGGTTCGCCGACTGCTCGCAGCGCCCGGCCTCGGTTCGCGGTATTTCCATTCCCGCCTGAGACCCGCAATCCCATGTCCGCCACTCAGGCGGGCATGGGAATCTCGGCGGAAACACTCGGCACGTCGTAGCCGCGCTGGACCGCTGGCCGCGCCGCAACTTCGAGATACCAGCGCCGGACATTGGGATATTCCGCAAAATCGACCCCCTGCCATGCGAACCGACTGGCCCATGGCCAAATCGACATGTCGGCGATCGAATAGTCGCCAGCCACGAACTGGTGCTCGGAAAGCTGGCGGTCGAGCACGCGATAGAGCCGTCTCGCCTCGTTGGCATACCGCTCTTCGGCGTAAGGCGCCTTGCCCGGATGGAAATGCAGGAAATGATGGGCCTGGCCGAGCATCGGTCCGAAGCCACCCATCTGCCACATCAGCCATTCGATGACGCGCAGGCGTTCCGGCCCCTCGGGCGGCAGGAACCGCCCGGTCTTGTCGGCGAGATAGAGCAGAATGGCTCCGGACTCCATCAGGCTGACACCAGCCTCCCGGTCGATGATCGCCGGGATCTTGCTGTTCGGCGAAATATGGACGAAGGCCGGCGCGTATTGCTCTGAATTGGTGATGTCGATCGGGAAGACCGTGTAGGGAAGCCCGCTCTCCTCCAGCATGATCGAGACCTTGCGGCCGTTTGGCGTGCTCCAAGTGTAGAGATCGATCATGTCCCGCATCTCCGAAAGTTCAAACCCGGCGGACCTCGATTCTGCCGCCATGCGCCGCTCCGTCCAGACACGGCCAGCGGGAAAGTGCCCGAGCCGGGGGGAACACGCAAGCGTCATACAGTCATGACTCACCGTCTGCTATTGTTCACCGCACGCAGACAGTGAATTCAGCAGGGCGCGGTTGATGACGCAACGCGTTCATACGATTTCCACGGCAGGCCGCCCGACGCGGTCAGCGCTGATCCTTTAACAGCAATGCCAGGAGTTCCTCATGATCCGTCTTTCTGCCGCCGTGCTCGCGGTCGCCCTTGCCGCCGCACCCGCGATCGCCGAACCGGTTGCCTATGATTTCGACAAGTCCCACGCCAACCTGACCTTCTCGTACAACCATCTCGGCTACTCGACCACGGATGGCCGCTTCGGCGACTGGAACGGCGAACTGGTGATCGATCAGGAGACCCCGGCCAACTCCAGCGTTTCCCTGACGGTGAACGTCGACAGCCTCGATACGTTCTGGGGCGAGCGCGACCAGCACCTCAAGGGCTCCGACTTCTTCGAGGTGACGACCCATCCGACCGCCACGTTCGTCTCCACCAGCGTGGAGAAGACCGGCGAGAAGACCCTTTCCGTCGCTGGCGATCTGACCATCAAGGGCGTCACCAAGCCGGCAACCTTCGACGTCACGATCAACGCGATCGGCGAACACCCGATGGAGAAGGTCCCGGCGGTTGGATTTGACGCGACCACGGTGGTCAAGCGGTCGGACTTCGGCATGGATATGTTCGTGCCGTTCGTGAGCGACGAGGTGACGATCTCCTTCAGCGCCGAGGCACTGCAGGCCAAGTAAGGTTTCAGGCGGGAGACGGGCGCCTCCCCGTCCGTCTCCCGCATTCTCACGGCAGCAGGAACGGAAGCCGTCATGCAACTGCGCAACACTCGTTCAGGCTATGGTCTTGTCGCCATCCTCTTCCATTGGGTGATGGCACTTCTCATCATCGGGCTGTTCCTGTTCGGCAAGTACATGACCGGGCTCGACCCGATGGCGCCGGATACTTTCGCACTCTACCAGTTGCACAAGTCGCTCGGCTTCGTGGTGCTCGCCCTCGTGCTCGCCCGGCTTGCCTGGCGGCTGGCAAATCCGTCTCCCGCACTGCCCGAGACGATGCCGGGTATCGAGCGGCTGGCTGCCCATCTCGGGCATGCCGGCCTCTATGCGCTGATGCTGGCGATCCCGCTGTCGGGTTGGCTGATGGTTTCCGCCTCTCCCTGGGGAATTCCGACGGTCGTTTTCGACATCTTGCCTGTCCCGCACCTGCCGGTGCCGGACGCTCTGGGCAGCAAGGCGGAAGCGGAGCGTACGCTCAAGGGCCTGCATGAATTGCTGGCCAACGGTCTTCTGCTCCTGGTCGTGCTGCATGTCGCCGCCGCGCTCAAACACCATTTCCTCAACCGGGACGACGTCCTGCGGCGCATGGTCCGCACTGGAAGCGAACCACACCGGCGCTAACACCCCAACCGAGACAGGTGTCGCACCGGACCGACGACCTTCCCTCCCGGGAGCGCCTGGACGCGGCACCGTTCAACCACGAGGTTCACCACAATGTTTTCCCCTCTCCGAACGCTGCACACGCACGCCCTCGGCCTGGCGTTCGCCGCGCTCCTTGCGGCTGGTCCGGCCACAGCCAGCACCTGGACTGTCGACCAGGCCGAAAGCAGCCTGTCCTTCGTCGCGACGCAGAACGGCAACTCCGTTGAGGGCGGTTTCCAGGAGTGGACCGCCGAGATCGAATTCGATCCTGAAAACCTCGACGGCGCCCACATTCGCGCGGTGCTCAACACCGGATCTGTCGGCACAGGCCAGCCGCAGGTCGACCAGACGCTGGTCAGCGGTTCGTGGTTCGATCCGTCGACCCATCCTCAGGCCATCTTCGAATCGTCGCGGATTACCGCGCTCGGCGACGGGCGCTATGAGGCGGCCGGAGAGCTTTCGGTCAAGGGCAAGGCCGTGCCCCTCACCCTCCCCTTCACGCTGGAGATCGATGGCGACACCGCCCGCGCTCAGGCGGAAGTTCCGGTCCTGCGGCTGGTCTTCGGCATCGGCTCCGACATTCCCGCTTCGACCGTCGGTGACGAAGTCGCTGTAAAACTGGTCATCACCGCCACCCGATAGCAGGTCCTGGGAGCGCGGCGCCCGTCGCGCTTCCCACTACTGGCGGGCTGCGGCGCAAGTCGACTTGGCGGGAGGCGACGGGATGGCGTACAAGGCAACCCAACCTATCCACCTCAGCTTCCAGCCAAGGCAGATCGATGTCCGAGACCACCCCTCCCGACTATCGCCATTCCACGCTGTTTCCCCTGGGTGCGGATCCCACTCCCTACCGCAAGCTGACATCCGATCACGTCTCCACCGCCACCTTCAACGGTGAGGACGTTCTGATGGTCGCGCCTGAGGGCCTCCGCATTCTCGCGGAGGAGGCCTTCGCAGACATCAATCACTACCTGCGCCCCGGACACCTTGAGCAGTTGCGCAAGATCCTCGACGATCCCGAAGCGACCGAAAACGACAAGTTCGTCGCCTTCGACCTGCTGAAGAACGCCAACATCTCCGCGCATGGGGTGCTGCCGATGTGTCAGGACACCGGCACCGCCATCATCATGGGCAAGAAGGGTCGCCGCGTGTGGACCGACGGCAGCGACGAGGCGCGGCTCGCGGAAGGTGCACGCGACGCCTACTTCAAGAAGAACCTGCGCTATTCGCAGCTCGCGCCGCTGTCGATGTTCGAGGAAAAGAACACGTCCAACAACATGCCGGCCCAGGTCGAGCTCTACAGCGAGGGGGACGATGCCTACAAGTTCCTCTTCATGGCGAAGGGCGGCGGCTCGGCCAACAAGACGTTCCTCTATCAGGGCACCCCGTCGCTGCTGACCCCGGACCGGCTGGTCGAGTTCATCAAGGAGAAGATCCTGACGCTCGGCACGGCCGCCTGTCCGCCCTATCACCTTGCCATCGTCATCGGCGGCACCTCGGCGGAGATGACGCTGAAGACCGTCAAGCTCGCGTCCGCGCGCTATCTCGACCAGTTGCCGACGGCCGGCTCCGAATTGGGGCATGCGTTCCGCGATCTGGAGATGGAAGAGCAGATCCACAAGCTGACGCAGGCGACCGGCGTCGGCGCGCAGTTCGGCGGCAAGTATTTCTGTCACGATGTCCGGGTCATCCGCCTGCCGCGCCACGGCGCATCGCTGCCCATCGGCATCGGCGTGTCCTGCTCGGCCGATCGGCAGGCGCTCGGCAAGATCACGGGTGACGGCATCTATCTGGAGCAGCTCGAGCGAGAGCCGCACAAGTACATGCCGGAGGTGACCGACGACACGCTCTCCGATCATGTGGTGAAGATCGACCTTACCCGGCCGATGCCGGAGATTCTCGCCGAACTGACGCGGCACCCGATCAAGACCCGCCTGTCGCTGAGCGGCCCGCTGATCGTCGCCCGCGACCTTGCCCACGCCAAGCTGCGCGAACGTCTGGAAAGCGGCCAGCCGCTGCCGGACTATTTCAAGAACCATCCGATCTACTATGCCGGCCCCGCAAAGACGCCGGAAGGCTATGCGTCCGGCTCGTTCGGCCCCACCACCGCCGGCCGCATGGATGCCTATGTCGATCAGTTCCAGGCCGCCGGCGGCTCGATGGTGATGCTCGCCAAGGGCAACCGCTCCGCCCAGGTGCGCCGTGCCTGCCAGGCCCATGGCGGCTTCTATCTCGGCTCCATCGGCGGCCCGGCCGCCCGCCTTGCCCAGGACTGCATCAAGAAGGTCGAGGTGGTCGAGTTCCCCGAACTGGGCATGGAGGCGATCTGGCGTATCGAGGTCGAGGACTTCCCCGCCTTCATTGTCATCGACGACAAGGGCAATGACTTCTTCAAGGAGTTGAACCTCGGCTGAAGCTGAAATCCCTTGCCTCATTCCGGCGTGACGGTGGCAGCCCGCCGCTTGAACGGCAAACTCACGATCATGTGACCGCCGTCACGCCAACCCTCGTCCGTTTGCGGCAGTTTCTGTCCTGTCGAGACCTTTGCATTAACTGCATTGCAAGGGACAATGGGAAGTATCGTCGACGAGCCAGATCGGCAGGCAGTGCCACGCGGACCCCTTGCCGAAGACCTTTCGGCAGCCTCGCCTCCCCGCCGGGGACGGCACCGGTTTCCACCGCGTCGTTGCATGGGGTCAGTGGCTGGTTCGCATGACCATCGGATGGGGAACCTGACTATGCGCTTTTTCAAAATGCTTGCCGTTACGCTCGTCGCCGCGACCATCGCGACGCCTGCGGCTGCGAACAGCTTCTTTGATCCCGCCACCCGCAAGTGGGTGGAGTACAGCCCCCACGGCATGCCTAGCGGCAAGTCGCCGATCCCGCGCGAACGCATCCGCTACAATGGCCCGTATGCGCCGGGCACGATCATCATCGATACGGGCGAGCGCCGCCTGTACCATGTGCAGGAGAATGGCCGCGCGATGAAATACGGCATCGGCGTCGGCCGCGAGGGCTTCCAGTGGGCTGGCACCCAGCGGATCACCCGCAAGGCGGAGTGGCCGGGCTGGACGCCGCCGCCGCAGATGCGGGCCCGCGAACGTGCCAAGGGCCGCGTGCTGCCGGCGCATATGCCGGGCGGACCGAACAACCCGCTGGGCGCCCGCGCCATGTATCTCGGCAACACGCTCTACCGGATCCACGGCTCGAACGAGCCCTGGACCATCGGTACCGCCGTCTCATCCGGCTGCATCCGCATGGCCAACGAAGATGTGATTCATCTTTACGAGAACGTCGATATCGGCACCCGTGTCGTGGTCAAGCGCTGAGCCTCACGGGTTCCAGCGGTCTGAAGGGGCTGGCGGGTTCGCCGGCCCCTTTTTCATTGACCGGCAACCGACCAGCGGCGATCCTGAGCCGGATCGGGCATAAGCACGCGCAGTTGGGGCCGCGCGGTTGAGGCACGGATGGCAGCCATGGCCGGGTACAGGTGGTCACATCGGCACGAGAAGGCCGGACGGCCGCGCCGGCTCATGGTGATGATCGGCCTCGGCTGCCAACTGGCTGTCCTACCTCCCGGCGGGCCGGGGCCGGCAAGCGCCCAGCAGGACACGGCGCTGGCCCAACGCGGCGAGGCCTTGTCACGGCTCCACTGTGCCCGCTGTCACGTGGTGACTCCGGAGAACCGCATGACGGGCATCTCCTCCACACCGTCCTTCATGATCATGATCAGCGCGCTTGAAGACTGGCACGAACGCTTCGAGACCTTCCTCGCGCGACGCCCGCATCCGGCCCACCTGCGCTTCGAGAACGAGCCCGAACGCCCACCCGACAGTCCGGCCACCCTCGCTGAGGTCGTTCTCACCTCCGACGATCTGGAAGCGATCCTCGCCTATGCGGAAACGCTCGCGATCAGCTTGCGCTGATCTCAGCCGAGCACAACCACCTTGGCTCCGACATTCACCCGGTCGTAAAGATCGATGATGTCCTGGTGCCACATGCGAATGCATCCCGACGATGCGTTCGTACCGATCGAGCGGGGCTGGTTGGTGCCGTGAATGCGGTAGAGCGTGTCCACATTGCCCTGCCACAGATACAGGCCCCGCGCGCCGATCGGGTTGCTTGGGCCACCCTCCTGACCGTCCCGGTACTTTTCAAGCGATGGGTCGCGGTCGATCATCTCGGCCGGCGGAAACCACTTCGGCCACTCCCGCTTGAAACGGATCGTCGCATCGCCCGACCAGGCGAATCCGGCCCGGCCGACACCGATCCCATAGCGGATCGCGGTGCCGCCCGGCTGGATGAGATACAGAAACTTGGCGTGGGGATCGACCACAACCGTCCCCGGCTCGTGCCGGCTGACATAACGCACCGTCTGCCGGAGATATTTCGGGTCGAACTCTTTCCAGGGAATGGCCGGAATGTTGAAGCCACCGTCACGCCGGGCCGCATAGGCCAGCGCATAATCGGGCTTGCCCTCGGTGGTGATTTCCAGGCCCGCGTTGCGGATCGCCCCGCCCTTGCTCTGGCAGGCAGCCAGAAGCAGCGGCAGACCAATCAGCAGCGCGCGGCGGCTCAACCCCTTCGCTTGTCCGGCTTCGCCTAGCCCGAAACCCGGGGTCATCGCTCCATCACCGCTCACGATCCGCACTCTCCGAAATGATTCTCTCAAATTTACTATGCCGATGATTCCGCACACCTGTCGACGCTCCGATTCAACGCTTCGGCTCGCGTGAGAGCCCCTTCTCCTCCAGTTCGCGCAGGTAGCCGCCCCAGAGCTCCTCGCGGTCATGGGCAAGTTTCAGGAAATAGTCCCAGGAGAAGATCCCTGTATTGTGCAGATCGTCGAAATGAAGGCGCACCGCATAGTTGCCGACCGGATCGATCTGGAGAATTGCGACCTCCCGCTTGCCGGGCACGGTCTTGCGCTGAGCCGGCGAATGTCCCTGCACCTCGGCGGAGGGCGAGCAGACGCGCAGGTATTCGGCGGAAAACTCGTGCGCCGCACCGCTGTCGAACGTCACGGTCAACCGCTTCCGATCCTTGCTCAGACGGATCTCGGTCGGCCAGGGCTTGCTGTCGGTCACGGTGCCAATCCTTCCGGGTTGCGTTGTCTTGCGTGCCGGCGACGATAGTGGCGCCTCGGCAAACTGCAAGGGCAGGTGTTGGTCGCCAGCATCTCCTGCGCGCGCACAATTGACGCAACTCTTCTTTCCGCTACCTTCATACCCAAATGGGAGGAGGCCGGATGCATCAGGCATCGGGATCCGCGTATCACGAGGCCGGACCAACCGACCGAGCGAGGAACACACGATGTCCCAGCAGATGATCGACCCGTTCGGGCGAACAGTCAGCTATCTCCGCGTTTCCGTCACCGACCGCTGCGACTTCCGCTGTGTCTACTGCATGGCCGAGGACATGACCTTCCTACCCAAGCGGGAGGTACTGACCCTCGAGGAACTCGACCGGCTGTGCTCGGCTTTCATCGTCAAGGGCGTGCGCAAGCTGCGTCTGACCGGCGGCGAACCGCTGGTCCGCAAGAACATCATGAGCCTGATCCGCTCGCTCTCGCGCCATATCGACAGCGGCGATCTCGAGGAGCTCACGATCACCACTAACGGATCGCAGCTCGCCCGGTATGCAGCGGAACTCAGCGACTGCGGCGTGCGGCGCATCAACGTCTCCATAGACACGCTCGACCCGGCCCGCTTTCGGGCGATCACCCGCTGGGGCGACCTTGCCAAAGTCATGGATGGCATCCGCGCCGCCAGCGAGGCCGGCCTGTCGATCAAGATCAACATGGTCGCCCTTAAAGGCGTGAACGATCATGAGATTGTTCCCATGATCGAATGGTGCCACGGCAACGGCTACGATCTGACCTTGATCGAGACCATGCCGCTCGGCGAGATCGAGGAAGACAGAACCGACCAGTATCTCCCGCTTTCGCTGGTTCGTGCCAATCTGGCAGAGCATCTGACGCTGGAGGACATCCCGTACAAGACCGGCGGCCCTGCCCGCTACGTGCGCATCGCCGAGACCGGCGGGCGTCTCGGCTTCATCACGCCGATGACCCATAATTTCTGCGAGACCTGCAACCGCGTCCGCATCACCTGCACTGGCATGCTCTACATGTGTCTCGGCCAGGACGACAGCGCGGACCTGCGTGCCGCGCTCCGGGCTTCCGAAAGCGACGCCCTTCTGCACACCGCCATCGACGAGGCGATCGGCCGCAAACCCAAGGGCCACGACTTCATCATCGATCGGCGCACCCGCCAGCCTGCCGTCAGCCGTCACATGAGCGTAACCGGCGGCTGAGATGGCGGCGGCGCGCGATAGTCGGCAGTCGCGCCCGCGAGGGATCGACGGTCGCGGCGCAAGGATTGCCGCTCTCGCGGTGGCGGTCTGTCTGGCCGCGGCGATGGTGTGGATCGGCAAAGTCGGGTTTGCCGGCGTTGCCATGACACCATTCGAAGGCGACGGCCCCGTTCGCGCCGGACTGGCCCCGGGCGCCGATCCTCGGCTTGACGCCTGTCTTGCCGAGCGTGTCGGCGCGGTCGATCAAATGCGCCGGGATGGGCTGGTCGACGCGGCGCGCTACGACACGTTCCGGGCGCGCGCCGTCAGCTATTGCGAGGCTCAGTTTCCGCCGCAATAGGCTCGCCGCCGGGTCGTCTCGTCAGGTGAAGCGGACCCGCCGCCGCGCGGGACGGACAGGCTCTGACGCGGCAGACGAGTGCGGACGCACCGTGTCGTCAGTCTCGCGGGTCGCCGGCGCGGCGAGTTGGAGACCCGCCTCCCCGCGCTCGTCTTCCCCTTCGCTTGCACCCGCCACCTGGTCTTGCGGATCCTCGCCTCCGCGCTCGGCAGCGTCAGGGAGCAGCGCCTCGGCGCGCTCCGGTGTGTCCTGCACGGGTTCACCGGAAACGAGGTCACCGGAAGCGAGGTCACCGGCACGGTCCGGAGCGGGCACTCCGTCGACGCTGTCCGCGACCGCCTCCAAGTTTTCGTCGACTTCGGCCATCCAGCCATAACCCTTGCCAACCAGCCAGGACGAACGGACGCCGTGCGCGAAGGTCTCGACCTTGCGATAGTCCTCGTCGTAATCGTTGAGCCCATCAAGGCAGGCCAGCACAGGGTTCGACCGCCACAACCTGCGCAAGGCGGCATTTTTCAGTTGGGTGGAAACTCCGTCCTTCAGAAAGACCGAATAATCGGATTCAAAGCCGAGCGTCTCCAGATCGACGGACTCGGCCGCGGCCTGGTTGGCAGCGGCAGTCTCCTCCTGCGAAGGCCTTTCCAGCGCCGCGTCGCCCTGCGCAGTGGTATCGGCATCTGCCGCCCCAGCCGGCTCCATCCCCGCCAGATCGTCACTCCCAGCGGTTCTCTCCTGCTGTCGTGCCGCCTGCTTGCGCTGCGACCACCGCGACAAGAATCCGCTGTCGGCCTCTCTCGTCACTGATCCCGCTCCTCCTTGCGGCCGAGCGGCGAGAAGATCGGCTCCTTGCCGAAAATCTGCTTCTCCAACTCGACACGGTCGCGGCGGCGCTTGCGGAAGGCGGGCGCCTCCGGCAGGGAGCCAAGATACTGGGCCATCCAGGCGACCGTTTCCCGCGGCATCGGCACGCGCTCGACGAGGCCTTCGGCACTGTCGAGTACCCCTTGCGCTTCGTACGGATCCGCCGTCACGCCGCGCACCCTGTAGGGCGGATTCCTCGCCACGATCTCGTCGTCCAGCATCGCCCATATCGACGGCTCGCCGGTCTCGATATTGGCGTCATAGGCCTCGACCATCTTGTGATGCAGGACCAGCATGTGCGGCGAAGACAGGTAGCGGGTGACGCCGTCCTGGTCCTCGATCACCGTCCAGCCTTCGGTCGGCGGCGCATCGGGGATCACCTCGACGACCGCCCAGGACCAGTCCGCCCATTTTGACGGCGATGGGCGGCGTTCGAGCACGATACCGAACATCGCTGTCACTTCCCTGTGCACCTGACTTCCTCCCGGTAGACCGCAGTCCGGATGCTCTCCTCGAGAGTATGACTCTGGAGCACATGCGCGGCAAAGACAATCCGGCCCCTCCACGGCGTTCGCCTGCCACTGGACTTGCGTCCTCCAGGCGAAAGGGGAAAACTCTTCGTAACTGCGCTAGTGTCCGGCGGAGCAATCATAAGGCGCGGCGGCTTGCCAGACAGGCTGAGGCCGTATGCCGGGGAGGAACGACATGGCTTCGAGCAACCCCAGAATCCTGCTGTGCAATTGCGAGAAGACCATGCGTCTCGACGCGCACCGCATCGCCGGTCTGGAGAAGGACCACATCATCCACACCCAGTTGTGCCGGGCCCAGATGACCTCCTTCGAAAAAGCGCTCGCGACCGGCGAACCGCTACTGGTGGCGTGCACGCAGGAGGCCCCGCTTTTCCAGGAAATCGCCGAGGAGCGCGGCGCCGATCAGGATCTCTCCTTCGTCAACATCCGCGAACGGGCGGGCTGGTGTCCTGCCTCAAGCGATCCGCATCCGAAGATCTCCGCGCTTCTCGCCGAAGCCCTCACGCCGGTCGAACCCGCCGTGTTGCACTCGATCGACTCGGACGGGGTCTGCCTCGTCTACGGCGCCGGCCAGCAGGCGCTCGACGCGGCGCGGGCGCTGGAGGGGCGACTGTCCGTCTCGCTGCTGCTCAGCGACGCGTCCGAGATTCTCCTGCCCAGCACTCTGGAGATCCCCGTCCATGCCGGCCGCATCCGCACCGTTGCCGGTTCGCTCGGGGATTTCTCGGTGACCGTCGACGGCTATGCCCAGATGCTGCCCTCTTCGCGAGGAGCCCCGTCCTTCGCGCTGCCGCGCGACGGAGCGAAGGCGACATGCAGTCTCATTCTCGATCTTTCCGGGGAGACCCCGCTCGTCAGCGCGCCGGCAAAGCGCGACGGCTATGTCCGCGTCGATCCGGGCGCTCCGGCGGCGGTGGCGCGGGCCCTGTTCGACGTGGCGGACATGGTCGGCACCTTCGAGAAGCCGCTCTATGTCACCTATGACGCCTCGATCTGCGTGCATGGCCGCTCCGGCAAAACCGGCTGCACCAACTGTCTCGATGCCTGTCCCGCCGGCGCGATTTCCAGCATGGGACGCGAAATCGTCATCGATCCGGGCATCTGCGGCGGATGCGGTTCCTGCGCCGCCCATTGCCCCACCGGGGCGGTCAGCTATCGCTATCCCGATCGCCGCGGCGAGATCCGCCGCCTCCAGGCTCTCATCGGCACCTATCGCGAGGCGGGCGGCAGCAACGCGGTGCTTCTCGTCCATGACGGCCAGCATGGCGGCGACCTGATCAACGCGCTCGCCCGCTTCGGCGAGGGATTGCCGGGCAATGTCCTGCCGCATGCCGTCCACTCGGTCACCAGTTTCGGCCATGACGCGATCCTCGCCGCCACCCTTGCCGGCGCAAGGCGCGTCGTCTTCCTCTGTCCGCCGACCAAGGCGCACGAACTCGATGCGCTGCGAATGGAAATCGAGCTCTGCGAGAGCCTGCTGTCCGGCATGGGCTACGACGCCGCCGAGATGTTCACCATCGCCGTGGAAGACGATCCGGACCGTCTCGATGGACACTTCGCCCTGCCCGCGCTTGGTCCCGCCATCAGGCCGACAAGCGTCGACCCGGTCGGCGGCAAGCGCGATGTTGCGCGCAGCGCCATTGCCCGTCTGCTGGAAAGCGCCCCTTCGGCGCAAGACATCATCGCCCTGCCCTCGCATGCGCCCTATGGCCGGATCCGCATCGCCGCGCAGGGCTGCACGCTGTGCCTTGCCTGCGTCTCGGCCTGTCCCACGGCGGCCCTGTCCGACAACCCCGACAAACCGCAGGTGAGCCTGACGGAAGCCGCCTGCGTCCAGTGCAGGCTTTGCGCCAACACCTGTCCGGAGCAGGTGATCACGCTGGAGGCCCGCTATAACGCCACGCCGGCTGCGATGAGGCCGCAGGTGCTGCACGAGGAGGAGCCGGCCACCTGCGTGTCCTGCGGCAAAGCCTTCGGCACGAAAGCCTCCATCGCCCGCATCCGTGAGAAGCTCTCCGGCAAGCATTGGATGTTCCAGCGCGCCGAGCAGATCGCCCTGATCGAGATGTGCGACGACTGCCGGATTTCGGCTCAGTGGGAGATGGAGGATACGCCGCTGCGCGGCGGAGCGCGCCCAAGGGTTATCACCACCGACGACTATCTCGCGCTCGACAGGGAGGCGCTGACCGCGGAGGACTTCCTGAAGGACAGTTGACGACCCACCGGTTCGCGCAACGTGGTGAACAGCGTCTCCCGGACGATCCTCAGGCGCTGCCGGCCGGCGGATCGAGTTCCGGATCCGCGAGGTTCTGGCGCAGCATCTCGCGATAGCTCTCCACCATCTGAGTGACCAACTCCTCGTGATCCTCGACCCCGATCACCGCCTTGGCGACATGCGCGTTGTAGCGCGCGGCGGCCCAGAGGAAGGCCATTTGCAGGTCGGTGGCGGCGATCTTGCGGTTCTCGCGATTGGCCAAGTCGATGAACCTTGCGGCCACCTGCAGGAAGCCTGTCGTGTCGAGCGTCCCCGTCGCACGACCAGCGCGCCGATCCTGTCTGTTGGTCATTGGCTTGTCCTCGCTTTCGGCCCCGTCGTGACGGCGCGGCGCCCGGTTTTCCGCGTTCGTGTCTCCCCCGGCCGGCAACCCGCGGCCCGTACTTCCCGAACCACTGGCCGGGCGTTCCCTAACAGTCGGAGGGCTCCAGCAGACGTGCGACGACCCCCGAACCGACGGCGATACAGCAGCAGACGGCCATAACCAGAACCAGCGGCCAGATCGTGCCCGGCCACAGCACGCCGGACAAGAGCCAACCAACCAGCGCCGACGTGATCGCGCCCGCGCCGATCTGCATGCTGCCGGTGAAGCCCGAGGCCGCGCCGGCAAGATCCGGGCGGACACTCACGGCACCGGCAATCGCATTTGGCAGCGACATGCCGTTGCCGAGCCCGACCACGAACATCGGACCGAACAGCGACAATGGATGCAGGTGCCCCGTCCAGAACGCGGCCGCGATCGCCAGCACTGCGACGCTCAGGACGGCATTGCCGCCGTTGATCATCCGGCCGATGCCGATCCGGGCGGAGAACCGGCCCGACGTCCAGTTGCCGATGATGTAGCCGCCAGCCACCAACATGAAATAGAGGCCATAGGTCGACGGCGTCATGTGCAGCAGTTCGGCGGCAATGAAGGGAGCTCCGCCAAGGAAGGAGAAGAACACCGCCGACGTGAAGGCGGAGGTCATCGCATAGCTCATGAACAGCGAGGACCGGGCAAGCACGGCATAGCTCTGCGCCAGCCCCCTCAGGCCGCCTCCCGCCGGCGTGCGGTTGTGGTTCGTCTCGTGCAGTTCGAACCAGGCCCAGACGAAGACAACGATGCCCAGCACCACCATCAGATAGGAACTGGTCCGCCAGCCAAAATTCTCGTCCAGAGCGCCGCCGAGCGCCGGTCCGATCATCGGCGCCACCGCCAGCCCCATCGTCACGTAGCCGATCATGCTGGCCGCTTGGCTGCGATCGAAGAGATCGCGCACGATGGCGCGTCCGAGCACGATGCCGGCGCAGCCGCCGGCCGCCTGCAGCACCCGACCCACCAGCATCGTCTCGATCGTATCCGCCAGGGTGCAGACGGTGCTGCCGAGAATGAAGATCGCCAGCCCCCACAGCAGCACCGGTCTGCGGCCGTGCCGATCCGACAACGGGCCGATGCCGATCTGGGCGACGGCAACGGCTGCCAGATAGAGCGACAGCGTGAGCTGCACCATGCCGGCAGTCGTCTCGAAAATGCCGACCAGCGTCGGCATCGACGGCAGGTAGATATTGAGGGCAAGCGGATTGACGGCTGAGACGGCAACAAGAAGCGCGATTGTCGGGCGCCGCTCCGAAAGTGCCGGGGATAAGGGTTTTGTCATAGGAACTGCTTTACGGCGTGCGAAGCGTGAATGGCAAGTTTCGGCAGGTCTGAAAGTCAGCGCGGCAGGTCCGCCGTCGCGGCCGGGCCGGCGGCGTTGAGCTTCTTGCGCTCGCGCATCAGGCTGTACAGTCCGGTGGCAACGACGATGGCAATGCCGGCAAGCGTCGGCAGGTCCGGAACATCGCCCCATACGACAAAGCCGATGATGATCGCCCAGACGATGATCGAATAGCGGAACGGAGCGACCAGCGAGATGTCGCCGATGCGCATCGCGTTGATGATGGCGACAAATCCGATGAGAATGAACAGAGCGGCCGCCGCCAGGAATGTCAGGTCCAGCAGGGTCGGCATGACCCATGTCTCGCCCAGCGACAGCGCCATCCCGGTCACCGTGACGCCGACCAGGGTCGCGAAAGTGACGCCGAGTGTCGGCACGCTCTTCGGCAGAACGTTGGTTGCGAGGTCGCGCAGCGCCATGAAGAGCACGCTGGCGAGCGCAATCAGGGCCCATGCGTTGAACCCCTCCATGCCCGGACGCACGATCAGCAGCACGCCGCAAAAACCGACTGCGATCGCGGTCCAGCGTCGCCAGCCGACCGGCGCTCCCAGGAACACGGCAGCGCCCGCCGTGACCAGCAGCGGCAGCGCCTGAAGGATGGCCGTTGCGTTGGCGATCTCCATGTTGAAGAGCGCCGTAAGATAGAGGACAGTCGCCGTCACCTCGGCAAACACCCGCAGGCCGACAGTCCGGTTCACCAGCAGAGAAAACCGCCGGACCTCGCCGTTGAAAATGGCAAGGGCAAGAACCAGGACCAGCGCCATCATTCCGCGCACGAACATGATCTCGCCAAGCGGCAAACGCTCGGAGACCAGCTTCACGAAACTGTCGTTCACGATGAACCCGGCCATGGCAAGCATCATGAACAGGATGGCACGGCCGTTTTCCGAGGCGATCATGGCAGGGGTCCGGTGGCTTGCGGGCGTAACGACCGCGGGCGGGGCAGTCAGTTTCGGCGCCGAACTGGCAGGTTTGTCAATAGGTTCTGCGGCTTCATGCGCACGATATTGTCCGCTCCCATTGCCAGCCCCATCCAGACCGGCTTGCCGCGCATGCTGTCGATGGCATCGCCCCGGCTGTCGAAGTCCAGACGGAACAGGGCGACGATCCGACCGAGATCTTCATCCCCGACCGGTTTTCCCTCATAAAGGGCATTGAGGATGCGGGTCGCCTCGGCGTCCAGTCCGACATGCCAGGACCAGCGCTCGTCGCGGATCGATTGCTGCGGCTGGATGCGGACCGAAACGCCATGGAAATGGGCGATCCAGCTTTCCAGAACCCTCGCGAAGGCATCGAGGGCCGGTTCAGTGAACCGGACGTCGATGGCGGTATCGAAGCGGTCCGAACGGTCCCAGTAGATCGAGGCATTGTCTTCGGTCAGGACATCGAGCGAGACGGAGGGCAGCGGCGTGCCGGCTTCGGCCAGCAATGCCCCCAGGCCTCCCAGACCGCCGGTGCGCGAATAGGTCTCGACAGTTTCGGCATCCGCCAGCATGAGTTGCCCGTCCGCCGTGGTTGCCGCCTGCTCGCGGAACAGCAGTTCGCCGGCGCGCAAACGCAGAGGATCGGCGACCTTGCGCAGGATATTGTGGGCGATGAGGTGCACCAACTGATCGATGAACATCGGCGGAATCGCGATGCCGTTGCCCGCCTGGAACAGGGCGGCATAGCCGCTTTCGATGCTGCCATGCGCCAGCAGGTGATCCCGGAACCGCAACACGATGCGATAGTTGTCCGCCGCGTCCGGGTCCGCGATGGCCGCAAGGTCCTGTTCGCCGACGGGAGCGAAAGGGTCCGCCATCAGCCTCTCGAACAGGCGGTGCTCGGCAGCGCAGGAGTCTTCCACCGGGTGGAGTTCGGGCCGCGTGTAATAGGCGCGCAGGAAATCCGGCGTCACGGCGAGATAGCCATGCGCGTCACGCGTCAGGAGATGCATCCCCGAGGACTTCCAGAATTGCGGCATCACTCGTCCTCGGACACGTCCCAGATCCGGGCATGGGACCCGTCGCCCGCGCGCTCCAACAGGTGCAGGCTCTCGCGGATCGATCCGTCCTCGTCGATCTCGCGGCTGATCGCCAGCAGCGCATCGAGGTCCAGTTCCGCGGCAATTTCGGCGGCGTCGTCCAGTTCTGCCTCGGCCACCGACCGCGCGGCCTCCAGAGACGGAGCGCCATGTTCGGCGACGAAATGCTCCGAAAGTCGCTCGATCAGTCGCTCGCGCTCCCCGTCTGGCAGGTCGGCCGGGGTCGCCAGCGTCGCCCAGCCAAAATTTTCCAGAGACAGGAACCCGGAAACGAAGGCCTGGCGCAGTTTCCCGGTCAGCCCCTCATCCGTATAGGCGCGGAACGCGAATGTTCCGGGAATCACCCAGTCGCCCGCCTCCGCCGCCTGCGGGAACACTTTCGTGTCCGACACATCGAGCTGGATCGCCTTCAGCAGCCGTGTCATCGGTCAGTTACCTCACTGTGGAGCGCCAGCGCGGCATCCAGGCTGTCGAGCCGGTCAAGTTGATCCAGGTGCCGATCGAGCGGCACCGCCACCACCGTCACCGGTTCTGCGTCCATTGGCCTGAGGAGCAGGTTTCCGGCTTCGTCGAGCCCCAGGAACGTGCCGCGCAGATCGCCGTGCGGGTCGGGCAGAACGACCTCACCCTTATAGCCATCTGCCCGAAACAGCCAGTTCTCAACGACCGGGCCGAACCCCTCGACCTCCCAGGTGTGGAGCCAAGTCATCAGATGGCGCGCCAGGGCCTCCACCGCGAGCGTGCCATCGAGATCCGCCGCCCCCTCGTCGGAAAGGCTGGTCAGATGCGGGATCTCTCCGGGCTCCACGTCTCCGCCAACCGGAGCGAGGCGCATCTCGATGCCGACCACCAGCCACAGCGGCGCACCCTCCTCGTCCAGATCTGTCGACTGCCGGAACCGGGCCCGTCCGACCCGCGCTCCGTTCGCACGCAGCGTGGCTGGCCAGACATAGGTCAGGGCAACTTCCGGCGGGATGAGCGTGCCGATCGCATCTGTGCTCGCGACCATGGCAAGAAACAGCATCTCGGCGCAGCGCGTGGGCGGCACATCAGGTTCCAGCACAAGGGCGATCCGCAAGTGGCTCCGGCTCTCGGACCACAGCAGGTCGCCGGCGGAGTAGCGGCCGGCTTCCGCGCCGGCGACCGCTGCGTCGAAAGGGTGCTCGCAAGCTGGCCTCCTGTGCCCGGCCAGCAAGGGCGGCAGGCGTGGGTCGGAAGGCGCTTTGTCCTTTTGTTCCGGCACGATGCAGGAATTCCTTCAAAAAATGATTCCGCAGCCTCCCGACAGGTCCGGCAAGGTCTCAGCCGAGATCGATCTGACCTGTCACAACATGCTCGAACTCCTGTCCATCCAGTGTCAGCACCACCCGGGCGGACAACGTGCCCGTCGTCAGGCCGGCCTCGCGAACATGAGTCTCCAGCGCCTGTTGCGAGGTGACGCCGACCTGCTTGAGGAACTTCCTCAGAGACATGTTGAAGGTCTCGTCGTTCATGATTTTCTCCTGATGCCTGGGGCGGGGCAAAGGCGAAACCTTTCGCCCGCCTCCCGTTGAGATTGTGAATCACCAATCTGCGATGAAGAGTCCGCGCAGTCGAGCAAGCTATTGATCAGTCTGCAACTTTCAGATCCACTTGAAGTTCTGAGTCTGCCCGGCGGACGATCAGCCGGCCGCGCGCATCGCGGCGCTCCAGGCGCCCGCGAAACGCCGCCAGCTTGCTGACGGATACGCCGTCGATCGAGAGGATGACGTCACCCGGCGCAAGGCCGGCCCGGTGTGCGGCTCCGTCCTCATCAACGGAAATCACTTCGAGACCCGCCTTGTTGGGACCGGGCCGCGTTGGCCGCACCTGCGCGCCGAGACTGCGACGCGGGCTGGCGAACGTGATCGCGGCCTCGATCACATGCTCAGCGAGCGCCGCCGAGACAGCGAAGTTCACTCCGATATCGCCGTCTCCGGACTTGGTGAAGATCGCCGAGAGAATGCCCACGATCCTCCCTTCGCTATCAATCAGAGCGCCGCCCGACGCGCCCGGATTGACCGCCGCGTCGGTCTGGATGAAGTCCTCGACCGCATTGAACCCGACACCGCCCCTCGCCGTTGCCGATACCACGCCGCAACTCAACGAGATCCCAAGGCCAAAGCCATTGCCGAGCGCGCATACCGGGGCACCCAGGCCGGGCTGCGGCGCAAAGACGAGCGGCGGCAGGGCCTCGGGCGCGCGCAGAATGGCGAGGTCGGTCTCGGCATCCCGGAAGATGATTTCCGCCGGAAGAACGCGGCCGTCGGAAAAGCGCAGGCGAACACCCCGGGCCTGACCAAGCACGTGATCGGCGGTGAGCAGCATGGTGCCGTCGCCGATCGCCACGGCCGAGCCTTCCGGTTCTTCCGCATTGGCACGGCCTTCGGGCCAGTCCGGCAGTACCGCAACGACTGCGGCCCGTGCGCGCTCCAGCAGGTCCGCCGGCGCCGGCTGGGCAGATGCGCCCGCATCCGCGAAGATCGCCAGTGGCGCGGCACAAAAAAGCGCGCGCAAGATGCCTGGGCGGACGTGCACGCTCATTCGCCCGGTCGCCTGCCGCTGTCCGGCGAAAGTCGCACCGCACCCGCAGTCTGCGATGTGTAGACAGAGGCCGACGAGTAATCCAGTTCGCGGGTGAGATAGGCCCACGCCCCCGTCCCGATCACGACGAGCGCAACAAGTGCGCTCACGAACGCCTTCATCGTTTCCGTTCTCCCTCGCTGCCGACCCCGCCGGCATCGGGCGCGGTCGCTCGTTTGAGATAGGCCACCAGCGCGTTACGCTCCTCGTCGTTCGTCAGGCGCTGAAGCGGCATCTTGGACCCCGGCGTCACGATATCCGGGCCATGGTCGAAGAGATCGGAGATCGTCTGCTCGGTCCAGATGAAGTCGAGACGGCGCAGCGCTTCCGAATAGGGATAGCCCGGCAGTGTTCCGACCCGTCGTCCGAAGACGCCGTAGAGCGTCGGGCCGGCGCGGTTGCCGTCATCCGGCGTCAGCGTGTGGCAGACGGAACATTTTCGCGCGAATTGCCGTCGTCCCGGATCCTCGTCCTCGGCCACCTGGAAGCGGCGCGGAAAGGCGCTCTCGACCGGCTCGAAGGCCTTGCGGGGAGCCACCTGCCAGACATTCACATGGTCGTCGAGGCCGGCATACAGGGCTACCGAACCGTCGCCCGGCAGGGCCGTGCCCCAGATCGGACCGTAAGGGTTCTCGAACTCCTCCAGCCTCTCCCATCCGTCCGTTGCATAGACGCGGATGCGTCCGTCGCCACCGCCACTGGCAAGGCGGTGCCCATCACCCGACAGCGCCAGCGACAGGACGGGCCGCTCGTGGCTGGCGAGCTGCTTGAAGACCGCGCCTTGCGCGATGTCGACCACCGCCACCTCACCGTCGGCGGCGCCAAAGACAAGGTGCTGCCCACCGGGCAGCAGGCGCATCGCATTGATGGCCCAGCCATGCGAGTAGACCTCTTGCAGGAACTCGCCGCTCTCCCGGTCGAAGAGCCGGATCGCGCCGTCATAGGAGGCCGTATAGACGCGGGCTCCGTCTTCGGAGAAGGCGACGGCATTGACGGTGCCGCGGTGGCCGCGCAGCACGGCGCGCTCGGTCAGCCGGTCGCTCTCCAGAGTGTAAATCCTGGCCGTCCAGTCCCAGGACGCGGTCGCCGCGAAGCGGCCATCCGGGCTGACGGCGACCGCCAGCATCTTGTCGTCGCCGGTATCGGTCCGGTCGAGCATCGTCCCCGTATCAAGGTCCCAGAGGATCACCGCCCCATCGTCCCCGACCGACACCGCACGGCCCGCACCGGCGAAGGCCGCATCATTGGCGGCGGCCTCGTGGCCGATCATGCGATGCAGGATCCTCGCCTCGCCCGCGCTGATGTCCCAAAGGATGACCGAATAGTCGAAGGACGCGGTGAGCACTTGCGCATCCTCCGGATCGACCGTGACCGACCTCACTGGCCCGCCATGCCCCTGCAGCCGCCCGGGCCATGACCCTGTCTCCTCGCCTGCGGCGGTTCTGGCACTGGCAGCAGCCAGTGCCAGAACCGCCGATATCACGCAGGTCTTGAGTGCTGCCGACACGTCGCGCTCCCGGCTATTCGGCGGGCTGCACCTTCGCCCCGCCGTTCTGTTCTCCCTCGCGGGCCATCACCTCATCCACCCACAGGGAATGATGTTCCTTCGCCCAGTTGAGATCGACCTCGCCCGATCCCATCGCATCGAAGGCGCCCTCCATGCCGATCGTGCCGATATAGATATGCGCAAGGATCACGCAGATCAGGAAGACGCTCATGATCGAATGCCAGAGCGAAGCGAGTTGCTGCTCCTGCAACGGTGTCAGAGCGGTCGGGAGCTCGCTCCCGAACACCGTGTTGACCACTTCGAACGTGCCGGAGAAGAAGTGCGTCGTGTAGGGAAACAGCAATGTCCAGCCGGACAGGGAGATCGACACGCCGCACAGGATCGTCAGCCAGAAGATCACCTTCTGCCCGGCATTGAACTTCTTCGCCGGAGGATGGAGCCGGCGAGAGAGAACACCGCCTCCCTGCAGCACCCATTTGATATCGGTTCGGTCCGGAAGATTGTGCCGCACCCACATCAGGAACACGATGACCAGGCCGGCCATGAAGGCGAAGGCAAGGTAGTTGTGCAGGTACTTGCCGAACATGGTGATCGCGCCGAAGGCCTCCGGCCCGATCAGAGGCAGCAGCACGTAGCGGCCATACATGACATTGAGGCCGGTCAGCGCCAGCACGATGAAGGAGATTGCCAGCAGCCAGTGGCCGAAGCGCTCGACAGCGACGAAACGGGTAATGGTCCGGTCGGATCGCCCGTGCTCGATGCGAATGCGTCCGCGAATGGCGAAGAAAAGGCTCAGCGCCACGACCGTCGCCAGCAGCGCCCAACTGCCATAGAGGGCGAGCGGACCATTGCGGATCGAGCGCCAGAGTTCGCCCTCCGACTGCACCAGGGTCGCAGCGTTCCTGTCGGGGATCGACACGCTGCCGGCAACACCCTGTCGTACGGCGCGCCACAGGTCGCTGTCGGAAACGGTGCCGCGCGTGTTTCCGGGAACCTGGCCCTGCACCGGCGACTCAGGCGCCGGGTCGAGTATAGGCTGCTGCGCCAGGGCCGGCGCCTGCATGGTCAGCGCCAGGAAGACCACCGCGACCGCAGCAAGAACAACCGCATGGAGACGCAGCGCAAGTGCGTGCGGCCAGCCGGCGTGGCGAATGGTTCCCGTGTGGTTCATCCCAATCCCTCCCTTGCTCGTCCGGACGCTCGATCGCCAGTCTCCTGCCGCCCTTCAGAACCGCTGCCTGTTGGCACGCTCCTGCAGAGCACGGCGCTCCTCCGCGGTGAGCGGCGCGTCGTCCGCTCCCTGATAGA
The DNA here is from genome assembly GCF_900185745.1 of Stappia sp. TSB10GB4. Taxonomy (NCBI): domain Bacteria; kingdom Pseudomonadati; phylum Pseudomonadota; class Alphaproteobacteria; order Hyphomicrobiales; family Stappiaceae; genus Stappia; species Stappia sp. TSB10GB4. Next base: position 175,686 of record NZ_FYAV01000047.1, read on the forward strand.
CCCCCTTCTCCAGATGCAGCGGCCGGTTCTGCTCGTCCTCCCGGCATCCCGGCACGAACGCGAGCAGCGTGGCCGCGACGATCATCATGCCCCAGGCGGCTGGTCCCGATTTCACGTCAAGCTCTCCTTGCTCAGGCTGCGGAAGGATCAAGGTCCAGCGACGAACAAAGGCGGCCACCGGCCGCCCCAGTTTGCTTACAAACCCCTCGTTTTTTCATGAGACTCGAAAACGAGGGGTTTTGATTCCGATATGTTCACGGTCTGAATCTGTGACGTTCCGTGAATCTCAGGCGTTTCGGAGTGCCTCCGAGGTTTGTCAGCAGTTTGGGCGGCCACCGGCCGCCCCTGCCCTTTTTCACGATCAACCGGCACATCCGGTCAGAAGCTTCCGGCCTTCTGCTCGTAGGCGGTGCCCCATCCCCAGGCTCCCGCGCCGAAGCCGCGCGCGACGACACGCTCGCGATAGATCGCCGAGACCACATCGCCGTCGCCGGCCAGCAGCGCCTTGGTCGAACACATTTCCGCGCAAAGCGGCAGTTTGCCCTCCGCCAGGCGGTTGCGGCCATATTTGGCATATTCGACCGAGGAGTTGTCGGCTTCAGGACCGCCGGCGCAGAAGGTGCACTTGTCCATCTTGCCGCGCGAGCCGAAGTTGCCGGCCTGCGGATATTGCGGCGCGCCGAAGGGACAGGCGTAGAAGCAATAGCCGCAGCCGATACACAGGTCCTTGGAATGGAGAACCACCCCCTCGTCGGTCTGATAGAAGCAATCGACCGGACAGACTGCCATGCAGGGCGCATCCGAGCAGTGCATGCAAGCGACCGAAATGGAGCGCTCGCCCGGCTTGCCGTCCTGCAGGGTCACCACGCGGCGGCGATTGATGCCCCAAGGCACTTCATGCTCGTTCTTGCAGGCGGTGACGCAGGCATTGCACTCGATGCAGCGCTCGGCGTCGCAGAGGAATTTCATTCGTGCCATGATCTCTCCCCCTTACGCCACACGCTCGATGCGGCACAGCGTGGCCTTGGTTTCCTGCATCTGGGTGACGCTGTCGTAGCCATAGGTTTGTGCAGTGTTGGTTGCCTCGCCCAGCACGTAGGGGTCGGACCCGACCGGATACTTGCTCCGGAGATCTTCGCCCTGGTAGTGGCCGCCGAAGTGAAACGGCATGAAAGCGACGCCGACGCCGACGCGCTCGGTCACCATCGCCATCACCTTGACCTTGCCGCCTTCCGGGCCGTGCACCCACACCATTTCCCTGTCACGAATGCCCAGATCGTTGGCATCGCGCGGATTGATCTCGACGAACATGTCCTGCTGCAACTCGGCCAGCCACGGGTTCGAGCGGGTCTCGTCGCCGCCGCCCTCGTATTCCACCAGACGTCCCGACGTCAGGATGATTGGGAAGTCCTTGGAATAGTCGTTCTCCTGGATCGACTTGTAGCGCGTTGGTACGCGCCAGAAGGTCTTGTCCTCGTAGGTCGCGTACTTGTCGAGCAGGTCGCGGCGATTGGTGTAGAGCGGTTCGCGGTGCAGCGGCACCGGATCCGGGAAGGTCCACACCACGGTGCGGGCCTTTGCATTGCCATAGGGGGCACAGCCGTGCTTGATCGCCACGCGCTGGATGCCGCCGGACAGGTCGGTCTTCCAGTTGGCATTCTCGCCGCCGGCGGCCTCGATTTCGGCCCGCTCCTCGTCGGTCAGGTCGACATCCCAGCCAAGCTTCTGCAGCATGGCCATGGTGAACTCGGGATAGCCGTCCTCGATCTCCGAGCCGACCGGCCAGGACCCTTCCGCGAGCAGGTTGTCGCCGTTCCTCTCGACGCCGAAGCGGGCACGGAAGCCCATGCCGCCCTCCGCCACCGGAATGGACGTGTCATAAAGGACGGCCGAGCCCGGATGCTTCATCTCCGGCGTACCCCAGCACGGCCATGGCAAGCCGTAGTAATCGCCGTCGGCCGGGCCGCCATTGGCGCGCAGCGTCGTGCGGTCGAACGTATGCTGGTTGGCCATGTGCAGCTTCAACCGCTCCGGCGACTGGCCGGTATAACCGATGGTCCACATGCCGCGATTGAACTCGCGCGTCAGGTCCTCGATGAGCGGTTCCTCGCCGTTCACTTCGATGTTCTTGAACATTCCTTCCGCGAAGCCGAACTTTTTCGCCAGCAGATAGGTGATGACGTGGTCGGGCTTGGACTCGAACAGCGGTTCCATCACCTTCTCGCGCCACTGCAGCGAGCGGTTCGACGCCGTCACAGACCCGTAGGTTTCAAACTGGGTCGTTGCCGGCAGCAGATAGACGCCGTCCTTGCGATCGCTCAGCACCGCCGACATGGTCGGGAACGGGTCGATGATCACCAGCAGGTCGAGCTTCTCCATTGCCCGCTTCATCTCGGGCAGGCGGGTCTGCGAATTCGGCGCATGCCCCCAGAACACCATCGCCCGCGTGTTGTCGGGCTGGACCAGATTGTCCTTGTCCTCCAACACGCCGTCGATCCAGCGCGACACCGTGATGCCGGACTCGAACATCATCGGGCGATCCTTGCCGTCGGCGCCCTTCATGGTGGCGAAACGGCCCGCCAGATAGTCGTAGTCGACATCCCACACCCGCGCCCAGTGACGCCAGGCCCCCTCGGCAAGACCATAGTATCCGGGAAGGGAGTCGGCGACGACGCCGAAGTCCGTCGCGCCCTGGACGTTGTCATGGCCACGGAAGATGTTGGCGCCGCCACCCGACATGCCGATATTGCCGAGCGCCAATTGCAAGGCACAATAGGCACGCGTGTTGTTGTTGCCGTTGGTATGCTGGGTTCCGCCCATGCACCAGACCAGCGTACCGGGGCGGTTGTTGGCAAGCGTACGGGCAACGCGGCGCAACTGCGAACCGGGAACGCCCGTGACGCGCTCCGTTTCCTCGGGTGTCCACTTGGCCACTTCGGCGCGAATCTGATCCATGCCCCAGACGCGCTGGCGGATGTACTCCTTGTCCTCCCAGCCATTCTGGAAGATGTGCCAGAGAATCCCCCAGACGAGGGCCACGTCCGTGCCCGGACGGAAGCGGACATATTCGCTCGCGTGAGCCGCCGTGCGGGTAAACCGCGGATCACAGACGATCAGCGGCGCAGCGTTCTCCTCCTTGGCCTTGAGGATGTGCAGCAGGGAAACGGGATGCGCCTCGGCGGGATTGCTGCCGATCAGGAGCATCGCCTTGGACTTGTGCATGTCGTTGTAGGAGTTTGTCATCGCGCCGTAGCCCCAGGTGTTGGCAACACCTGCGACTGTGGTCGAGTGACAGATCCGCGCCTGGTGATCGACGTTGTTCGTGCCCCAGAACGCGGCGAACTTGCGCACCAGATAGGCCTGCTCGTTGTTGTGCTTGGCCGAGCCGAGCCAGTAGACGCTGTCGGGTCCGCTTTCGTCGCGGATCTTCAGCATCTGGTCGCCGATCTCGTCGATCGCCTGTTCCCAGGAGATCCGCTCCCACTTTCCGTTGACCAGCTTGGTGGGGTACTTGAGCCGCCGCTCGCCATGGGCGTGTTCGCGCACGGCCGCGCCCTTGGCGCAGTGCGAGCCGAGATTGAACGGGCTGTCGAAGCCCGGTTCCTGACCGGTCCAAACGCCGTCCTGAACCTCCGCCAACACCGTGCAGCCGACCGAGCAATGGGTGCAGATGGACTTCTTGATATCGACCCGTGCCCTGGTCGGCCCGGCCGCCTCCGCCTTGCGCACCATGGTGCCGGTCAGGGCTCCGGCGGCGGCCAGCCCGCCCGCGGCGAGGCCCGATCGACGCAGGAACATGCGGCGGTCCATCGCACTCGCACCGATTGCCTCGATGGCGGAAGCCAGGCTGGACCGACGTGCCGTCCCGCTCGTCTTCTTCCTCAGCATCACGTTTCTCCCTCGGTTGCGCAGCCTCGCGCCAAGGCGATGTCTGCTGCGCCTGGGCCCTGACGCGGGTGGCGCGGGTCCTTGTTTGCACCTGCGGCGACTGCGGCTTCAGTCTGCCTCACGGCTCTTTCGAGCTCAGAACCGCGCCGTGTCGTAGAAGGTCTTCACATGCTCGGTTTCCCGATAGCCGCTGCCAGCGGTCTTGGCCGCCTCTTCGGCCCCGGCCTCGCCCGCCACGAGCGTGGCCGTTCCGGCCACCGCGCCAAGTCCGGCCAGTTTCAGAAAACTCCGGCGATCCGCCTCGATCGCTGTATCCTTGCGTCTCATGGCACCCTCTTGGTCCAGTCTTGCCCAGTCTCGCCTCGTTTAGTTTAGTCTCGTCCAGTCATCTGTCTTGAGCGGCGCTCTGTGGCCGCCGCCGGTTCGCCCGGCGATTCCCGGGCACGATCCTCAGCCCGCCTTGCGGCGCTCTCCAAACAGCCTGTCGGCCTCGATCTCCAGGGCGATGAACGCCTGCCCCAGCCGCCCGAGCGCCGGGTAGAGGTCTCCGATGGCGATCGTCGCCAGATCCTTGAAGAAATACGGCGCCCAGGTCGCCAGATGCGTGCGGAAGAAGCTGCTTTCCGCATCCTGATCGACGCCGAAGCTGCCATCAATGAGCCCGGCCATCACGGCGCACAGCGCGGCGATGTGGTCTTCCGGCTCGTGCACATCGGGATCGCGCTCGATCCCGAGGCGGCGCATGTCCTGCCGCAGCAATGCCAGCGGCTTCTCATTTAGAAAACCGGTCAGGTAATAGGATGCATAGGGGACGAGTTCGCCTCGCCCGACGCCGATGAAGAGATCGTGGTAATCGCGCCTTAGCGCCAACGGGTCAGCTTGAGACGCCGAGCGGGAGAGATCCGCCAGGCAGGCCCCGATGTCGCCCTCCAGCCGCGGCAGGCCGGCCACCGCGTTCAACCAGCCGTGATCGACAGGACCCTCGAGGCCGCTCGCCAATATGCCGTAGAGAATAGCCCGCTCCCGATCCTCGGCAACGATGCTCATCCTTCCGTCGACGTTGCTGCTGTCCGTCGCTACGGTACTCGCCTCGACGGCAGTCCCGGCACCCGGTCTGCTGGTCATCCAATGGCTCTCCCTCTATTGCAGAGTGTCATTTTGACCGGGCAGGTGCAAACGCTTTCGATTTTGCAACGCACATGTCTTTCTCATGTATTTCATGAGGTTGACGGAATTTTTCGGGACAAAAAGACGTAAAATGACACAAAATACACCGCCGTCGACGGCCATGCGGTTGTGCTCTGCACAAACGGCTTCCGGAGATTTGGCGTCCGACCTGAAAAGAGCGTCGGCGAGTCCGGTTCCGGAAAAGGCGAATCCGCCGCGAGCACGCAAAAGGCCTCGCGGATCGACCGCGAGGCCCTCGCAAGACCACATCACAGGCGAAGCCGGCCCGGGTTCAGTCCGACCTGCGCATCTTCAGCAGGCTCTGAATCATGTCAGAAGCCGCAGGAAAACCAGATCAGCAGATGATCTGTCGGATCCCTGAACCCGCCGCTTGAGCGCGGGCCCGTCCGCGAAACGGGCCACATCTGTCAAACCCGCTTCACTGGCTCTCGATGACGATGCGCGGTGCGGCGCGCTGCCCGTCCTCGCGATTGCGCTCGATCTCGGCCCAGACCTTCGCCGCGATCTCGCGATAGATCGCGGCATGGGCCCCCTCCGGATCGGTCACCGTCACCGGCGTTCCCGCGTCGGAGTTGATGCGGATGGCCATGTCGAGCGGCACCTCGCCGAGGAACGGAACGCCCAGCTTCTCGGCCTCGGCGCGCGCGCCGCCATGGCCGAAGATGTCATGTCGTCCGCCGCAGTCGGGGCACAGGAAATAGCTCATGTTCTCGACGATGCCGAGCAGCGGCACGTCGACCCGGCGGAACATGTTGAGCCCCTTGCGCGCGTCGATCAGCGCCAGATCCTGCGGCGTCGACACGATCACCGCGCCGGCCAGCGGCACGTTCTGCGCCATGGTCAGTTGCGCATCGCCCGTGCCGGGGGGCATGTCGACCACCAGCACGTCGAGTTCGCCCCAGGCCACCTCGCGCAACATCTGGGTGATGGCCGAGATCACCATCGGCCCACGCCAGATCATCGGGGTCTCCTCGTCCACCAGGAAGCCCATCGACATCACCTTGATGCCGTAGCCTTCCAGCGGCTTGAGGATGCGGCCCGACACCGGTTCCGGCCGGCCGGAAACACGAAAGAGCCGCGGGATCGACGGGCCGTAGATGTCCGCGTCGAGCACGCCGACCTTGAGCCCGTTCGCCTGCAACGCCAGGGCCAGGTTGCAGGTCGTCGTCGATTTGCCGACGCCGCCCTTGCCGGAGGCCACCGCGATGATCGCCTTCACGCCCGGCACACCCGGCTTTGCCCCCTGCTCAGGCGCTGCAGGCGCCGCACGGCGCTGCATCGGCGGCGGCACGTTGCCGGCGTCGCGGGCGGCCGGCGCGGGTCTCACGGCTGGTGCGCTCCCCCCCGCGCCGGGCCGCCGTTCGGACGTGAGCGCGGCCAGCACCTTTTCCACGCCCGCCAGCTTGCCGACCACCTTTTCGGCGGCCTGGCGCATGGGCTCCAGTTCCTCGGCGCGCTCCGCCGGGACGGTGATCGAGAAGATCACCCGCCCCTCGGAGATGAAAATATCCGAGACAAGGCCAAGCGACACGATGTCCCCCTCGAGATCCGGCCCCTTGACCTTGGAGAGCTCGGCAAGGACCTCTTCGCGCGTTGGCATTGCATCCCTCTTTTTCTTCCAGAACATCATGACTTCCGTGCCCGTTCACATGGGCGGAACGTAAGGCTGCGCCCGCAAAGGTCAATTGCTTTCCCGCCGCAGCCGCCCGGCGTGCCCGCCCAACCGGCTGTTCCCTTGCGAAATCGCCGTTTTCCGCAAGATTTCAAGGTCACGTCAGCGGCTTCTTAACCATTGATGGAGACCTTGCGCGGCAAACTGCTGACATGGCTGGGGTGCCTTGACGTGCAAGGATCGAGAACATGGTACTGAGTGCGATCTGTTATAGGGCCCCTCTTCGCGGCAGCCTGCTCGACGGACTGTCCGGCGCGGACATCGACCGTCTGCTTGACCGTTTCCGCCATCTCAACCGCCTCAATGGCGTCACCGGGGCGATCCTGCTCCATGGCGATCAGGTCGTCGTTTGGCTCGAAGGCGAAGCCTCGGGCCTGACCGACAGCCGGTCCAGCATTGTCGACGATCTGCGTCTTGGCGGAACCGGTCCGCTGTGCAGCGGTCCGCTGGCTACCCGCCTGTTCCCGCATTGCTGGCTCTGTCTCGCCGACAGCCGGGTCGAGGTTCCCGCAGGAGTTGCCGAACTGCTGGAGCAGCCGGCCCCCGTCTCGCTCGACCAGGCCCGCAAGGCCATGCTTTGCGTCGCCGAGCGGCTGGACGGGTGCCGCTACACCCGCGCTGCGATGCTGGTTTGACGGGACCTTCCCCCGCAAACCGCTTGCTTGCCGGCAAGTTAATGATCACACGCAACAATTCGGAATTCCGCTTACCGAACGCGAAGGGGTTGTTACTAGACTGTCTGGCATGAACGACGCATCGAGGCAGTCCATGACCATTACCCGGCTGAGCTACCGGAGCAGGATCAACTTCAGCGAGATGACACTGTCGCTCGACGAAGAAGTCGACCGCCTGCTCGCGGTCGCCCGCCGCAACAATGCCCGCGACGGGCTCACAGGCGCACTGCTGCTGGCCGGCAACACGTTCTTCCAGATCCTGGAGGGCGACGGCGACGCGGTGGAGAGTACCTATGCACGGATCGTCGACGACGCGCGCCACGGCGGTTGCCTGGTGCTCGACAGGCGCAGAGATACTTCGCGCCTGCTGCCCGACCTGCCGCTGTTCTTCGCAGATGCTCTCGATTCGCATGAGGGCGTTCTGTCGAGCCTCTACATTCCGATCTGCCAGGCGCCGGACCTTGCGAGCTACGACGATCTCGTCTCGGCGATCATCTTCAGCGCGGCCCGGCAAGTGCGCCAAGACAGACAGCCGCGCGCGCTGTCCGCCTGATCGCATCGGCGCCCTTGCCAGCCTTGCCTCTCCTTCCCTAACCTGTGCGGCAACGCAGCCGCGCCGCAGCAGCGCCCCGCCCGGGCGGCGTTCGGCAGGCGTGGCAGGGAGGATGCCTTGCAAGACCCCCGGAAAGACCCCGAGTCAGATCGCTCAAAAGCCCCCCTTTCGGCGAGGCTCCCCGACTTTGTCGTCCGCCCCGATCCGCAGGACGCGCGCCTGTCCTCGCCCGTCACGGGCGTGGACCAGAACGGCCGCGAGGTCGAGATTCGCGTCGTTAGCGAGCGCGCGTTGACGCTCTATCTCAACGCGCAGGAGATCGTCACGATGATGACGATCGGCGACCAGCCGGATCTGCTGGCGGTCGGCTATCTGCTCAACCAGAACATGCTGCGGCCGGACGACCGCATCACCGGCATCGATCATGACGAGGATCTCGACGTCGTGGTCGTGCGCACCGAGCGCGCGACCGACTACGAGGAGAAGATGAAGAAGAAGGTGCGCACCTCCGGCTGCGCGCAAGGCACCGTCTTCGGCGATGTGATGGAGCGTTTCGACGAGATCTCGCTCGATCCGGCCGCCCGCCTTCGCACCTCCTGGCTCCACGCCCTCACCCGCAAGATCAACACCCAGCCGTCGCTCTACCTGGAGGCCGGGGCAATCCATGGCTGCGTGCTGTGCCAGGAAGACCGGGCAGTCGCCTATATGGAAGACGTCGGCCGACACAACGCCGTCGACAAGATCGCCGGCTGGATGTGGCTGAACGACATTCCGTCACAGGACAAGATCTTCTACACGACCGGCCGGCTGACCTCTGAGATGGTCATCAAGACCGCAATGATGGGCATCCCCATTCTCGTCTCCCGCTCCGGCTTCACCGCCTGGGGCGTCGAGCTTGCCCGACGGGTCGGGCTGACGCTGGTCGGCCGGGCGCGCGGCCAGCGCTTCGTCGTGCTGTCGGGGCCTGAGCGGGTCGAGTACGACGCTCTGCCGGAGACCGGTGACCGCGAGGACCCGCGCCATGCCCGCAAGGGCTCGCGCCGCGAGGACGACGCCGCATGAGCACTGCAGGTCTCGCTGGATGCGTTCTCGCCGGCGGCCTTGCCCGCCGCATGGGTGGCGGCGACAAGCCGCTGCTGCCGCTTGCCGGCGAGACGATGCTCGCCCGCGTCATCGCGCGGCTTCGGCCGCAGGTCGGCCCTCTCGTGCTCAACGCCAATGGTGAGGCCGGGCGCTTCGCCGGCTTCGGCCTTCCGGTCGTCCCGGATCCGGTCGAAGGGTTCGCCGGGCCGCTGGCGGGAGTTCTCGCCGGCCTTCGCTGGGCGCAGGCGCATGCGCCAGAGGCCGAGGGGATCGTCTCCGTTGCAGGCGACACGCCGTTCTTTCCCGAGGACCTTGCCGCCCGGCTCCTCGCCGCGCGCGGGGTGGAGCCGGGCCGCATCGTGCTCGCCCGGTCCGACGGCCACATGCATCCTGTTTTCGGCTACTGGCCGGTCTGCGTCGCCGATTCGCTCGAAACCTTCCTGCGCGAGGGAACCACGCGAAAAGTGCTCGCCTTCGTCGACATCCATCCCAATGCCAGCGCCGACTTCACGCCGCCGCCAGGCGCGCCCGATCCCTTCTTCAACGTCAACACGCCCGAGGACCTCAAGGCAGCGGAAGACCTTGTGAAGGCAGGCGCATGAGAGACATGCACAAGCCCCCCGTCTTCGGCATCGCCGGATGGAAGAACAGCGGCAAGACGACGATGACCGAAAGGCTGGTTGCCACGATCACGGCGCGGGGCTTTCGCGTCGCCACCGTCAAGCACGCGCATCATGCCGTCGACATCGACCAGGAGGGCACCGACAGCCATCGCCATCGCGCGGCCGGTGCCGTTGAGACCGCGCTGGTGTCGGGGCGTCGCTGGGCCCTGATGCACGAGTTGCGCGGCGAGGCCGAGCCGTCTCTGGACCAGATCCTTGCGCGCTTGTCGCCCTGCGATCTTGTGCTGGTCGAGGGCTACAAGCGCGCGGCCCTGCCGAAGCTGGAACTGCGCCGCGCTGCCGCTACGCGCGGCGAGCCGTTGTCGCCTGGCGATCCGCATGTGGTCGCCATCGCCTCGGACGGCGCCGTGGCGGAGACGGCCCTGCCGGTCTACCATCTGGACGATATCGACGGCATCGCCGGCTTCATCCTGAGCATATGCGGTCTTTCCGGGACGCGACATGGCTTCGATCAGACCACTGCTTGACGACTGCTTCCTGCACGACCGCGACCGGCTGCGCCACGGCGAGGCGCTGGCGATCCTGCGCGAGCGGATCGCGCCCGTCGCCGAGTGCGAGAACATTGCGCTCGGCGACGCCCATGCCCGCATCCTGGCACAATCCGTCTCGGCCCCTCAGAACGTGCCGCTTTTCGACAATTCCGCCGTCGACGGCTATGCCTTCCGTCATGCGGACCATGCAGCCGCCACCGATGGACTTCTGCCTCTCTCCGCCCGCATCGCGGCCGGCCACGCACCGGACGCGCCGCTTGCCCCCGGCAGCGTGGCACGCATCTTCACTGGCGCAGTGATGCCGGACGGCGCCGATACGGTCGCCATGCAGGAGGATTGCGAGGCAACGGAACGCGGCGGCCGAACCTTCGTTCGCATTCCCCCCGGCCTCAAGCCGGGCGCCAACCGGCGCAGGGCCGGCGAAGACCTCGCCGCTGGCGATGTCCTGGTGCGATCCGGCGCCCGACTGCGGCCGCAAGACATCGCCGCGATCGCCTCCACCGGCACCGATCGCGTCGAGGTGTTCCGCCGGCTTCGCGTGGCACTGGTCTCCAGCGGCGACGAGTTGCGCCGTCCCGGCGAGCCGCTCCCCATCGGCGGTGTCTACGACAGCAACCATTTTCTCCTCTCCGGACTGGTTGCCGCGAGCGGTGTCGAGATCACCGACCTCGGCATCCTGCCGGACCGCGCCGATGCCGTGCGCGACGCCCTGACGGCGGCCGCCACCGATCACGACGTCATCGTCACCACCGGCGGCGCGTCCCGCGGCGAAGAGGACCATCTGGTCAGCGCCATCGACGCTCTCGGCAGCCGGCACATGTGGCAACTCGCCATCAAGCCGGGGCGGCCGATGAATTTCGGCCGCATCGGCACCTGCGTCACCCTCGGCCTGCCGGGCAATCCCGTCGCCGCGATGGTCTGCGGGCTTCTCTACGTCCTGCCCGTCCTGTCGGCGCTTGGCGGCGGCACCTTCTTCGAGCCGGTGCGCTACCAGATCCCGGCTGCGTTCAGCGTGCCGAAGAAGAAACCCGACCGCCGCGAGTTCTATCGCGGCAGTCTCGACCGCGATGCGAGCGGGCGCACGGTTGTGCGCAAGTTCGCCCGCGACGGCTCCGGCCTCATCACCTCCCTGCGTGAGGCCGACGGCCTGATCGAGATCCCCGAGGAGGTCACAGCGGTGACCGAAGGGCAGCCTGTCGATTTCATCAGTTTCGGCGACTATGGCCTCGCTGCACGGTGAAGCCCCCGACAGTCCTTGCCCATTCCCTTACGACACCCTTCCAATACTGGTGACGGTTGCGGGACAATGTTCCTATTCCGCATGACCGATGGGGACAACGCAGCGTAAAGCGGTTGAACTCCGGACAATTTTGGTGGGAGTATGAAATCTGATCCCGCGCCGACAACAAGGACGCGGGCAAAAACAGTACCGCAGGGGATACATGATGCGTTTCATGAAGATCGCGGCTGCCGCCGCTCTCGCGATTGTTACCGTCGGCGCCGCCGAGGCCAAGGACTGGAGCAAGGTGCTGATCGGCACCGAAGGCGCCTATCCTCCCTTCAACAATCTGACCTCCGACGGCCAGCTCGTCGGCTTCGACATCGACATCGCCAAGGCGCTCTGCGCCGAGATGAAGGTGGAATGCGAGTTCGTCGTTCAGGACTGGGACGGGATGATTCCGGCCCTGCAGGCCGGCAAGTTCGACGCTGTGATCGCCTCCATGTCGATCACCGAGGAGCGCCTGCAGAGCGTCGACTTCACCAACAAGTACTACAACACGCCGCCGGCGATCGCCGTCCCGAAGGACAGCGACATCTCGGAAGCCACCAAGGAAGCGCTTGCCGGCAAGCTGCTCGGAGCGCAGTCGTCCACCACCCACTCCAACTATGCCGAGGCCAAGCTCGGCGATGCGCAACTGAAGCTCTATCCGACCCCGGACGAGTACAAGCTGGACATCGCCTCGGGCCGCATCGACGCGGTGATCGACGACGTAGTGGTCCTGTCCGAGTGGCTCGGCACCGACGACGGCGCCTGCTGCAAGCTGCTCGGTACCCTGACTCCGGATCCGGTCATCAATGGCGAAGGCGCCGGTATCGCCATTCGCAAGAACGAGCCGGAGCTGAAGGAACTTTTCAACAAGGCCATCGAGGCGATCCGCGCCAATGGCACCTATGAAGAGATCCAGTCGAAGTATTTCGACTTCGACGTCTATGGCGGCTGACGACCGTTGACATACGCGGGGCGGCAGTCTGCTGCCGCCCCGCCAAGACCAGCGGTTCCGGCGCATGACCGACATCCTCACTCTGATATCGTTCGGCCCGGACGGCTGGGGCGATGAGATCGCGCGTGGCGTGCTCGTCACCGTCGCTCTGGCCCTGTCATCGTTGCCGTTCGGCCTCGTTCTCGGTTTCCTGATCGCGCTTGCCAAGAATTCCGGTGAGCCTTCGCTACGATCCGCCGCCAATATCTACACCACGATCTTCCGTGGCCTGCCCGAACTGCTGACGCTGTTCCTCGTCTATTACGGCGTGCAGATGCTGCTGAACGAGGTCGCGCGGCTCTTCGTTCCCGGCGCCACGGTCAACGTCAACTCCTTCGTCGCCGGAATGGTGGCGTTGTCGCTGGTCTTCTCCTCCTATGCCTCGGAGGCCTTCCTCTCCGCCTTTCGCGGCATCAAGCAGGGGCAATACGAGGGAGGCTATGCACTTGGCCTCAGCCGTCCCCAGACGATGCGCCTCGTCATCCTGCCCCAATTGATCCGCCTCGCCCTGCCCGCGCTCGGCAATCTCTGGCTGATCCTCCTGAAGGAAACCGCGCTCGTCTCGGCCATCGGCCTTGATGACCTGCTGCGATGGGCCGGCATTGCCGCGCGGGTGACCAAGGAGCCGTTCCTGTTCTTCGGCGGGGCCTGCCTCATCTATCTCATGCTGGCGATGATCTCCTCCATCGGCCTGTCGCGGATCGAGACCTGGACCCGCCGTGGGGAGGCATCGCGATGAGCTGGATCAGCCGCGAGACCATCCCGGCCCGCCCGGCCCCGCCGGTTCCTTCACGAGGCTGGAGCGGTACCCGCGTCGCCGGCCACCTGCTCATGGCGCTATGGATCGTCGCCGGCGCCAGCCTGCTCTACTACCTTGCCGAAAACGTGATGTCGGACTTTGTCCGCAACTACTGGGAGAAATACCTCGACGGCATCGTGGTGACCCTGCAACTGGTCGGCCTGTCGATGGTGGCGGGTGCCGCACTGTCGCTGCCCGTGGCGCTGGCCCGCGCCTCGCGGAACCCGGTCCTCTCGGGCATCGCCTATGCCTATGTCTACTTCTTCCGGGGCACGCCGCTGCTCGCGCAGACCTTCCTGATCTATTATGGCGCCGGCAGCTTCCGCCCCTTCCTCAGCGATATCGGCCTGTGGTGGTTCTTCCGGGACGCCTGGTATTGCGCGGTCTTCGCCTTCACGCTCAACACCGCCGCCTACCAGGCGGAGATCCTGCGCGGGGCGGTGAGGAACGTCGACAAGGGGCAATGGGAGGCGGCGGCCGCGCTGGGGCTGCGTAAAGGCGTCACCTTCTGGAAGGTGATCCTGCCGCAGGCGCTGATCGTGGCGCTGCGCCCCTACGGCAACGAACTGATCCTGATGATCAAGGGATCCGCCATCGTCTCTCTGGTGACGATCTTCGACCTGATGGGCGAGACACGCCGCGCCTATTCCCGGACCTTCGACTTCCAGGCCTATATCTGGGCCGCCGTGCTCTACCTGATCGTGGTGGAGACCTTGCGGCGGATCTGGGACGAGATCGAACTGCGCCTGACCCGCCATCTGCGGCGCAGTTGAGCCCTTCTCATCGGCTGGTGCAACCTGCCCCATTGCGGGAAAGGCGTTGCGCGTTTACCCCTGCCGGACACCTTTCCCACCGGAGTCTTTCCATGGCCGACACGTCCGACCGCCGCCTTTCTCCCGCCTCGCTCCTCGCCCATGGCGGCGGCGGCGTCGATCCGGCGACCGGCGCGGTGGTCCCGCCGATCCACACCGCGACGACCTTCGCCCGCGACGCGGACTACCGGCTGACCAGTGCCGCGCACCTTTATTCGCGGGACGACAGCGACCTGCCGCGCCAGATCGAAAGCCTGATGGCGCGCCTGGAGAACGGCGCGGACAGCCGCGTCTTCGCCTCCGGCATGGCGGCGGTCGCCGCAGTGCTGCGCAGCGTCCGGCCGGGCGGCACCATCGTCGCGCAGGCCGGCATCTACTGGGGCACCACATCCTGGCTGCGCAAGCACTGCGCCCATGCCGGCATCGCCCTGATCGAGGCGGACGCGAGCGACACCGCCCGGTTCTGCGAAACGCTGCGCGAAACCGGCCCGAATCTCGTCCTGCTCGAAGTGCCGTCGAACCCCTGGCTGACGGTCGCCGACATTGCCCCGATCGCCGAGACGGCGCATGGCCTGAAGGCGGTTCTCGTCGTCGATGCCACCGCCGCAACGCCCCTGCTCATGCGACCGCTCGATCTTGGCGCCGACCTCGTCCTGCATTCGGCGACCAAGGCGCTGAACGGCCATTCCGACGTGCTGGCCGGCATCGTCACCTGCCGCGACGCCGACAGCGACGTCTGGCGCTTCATCCGCGAGGAGCGGCACGATTCCGGTGCGGTGCTCGGCCCCTTCGAGGCCTATCTGCTGCTGCGGGGCTTGCGCACCCTGTCCCTGCGCATGGAGCGGATGTGCGCCAATGCACAGGCCGTCGCCGAGATGCTCGCCGCGCATCCCGCCATCGAAGCGGTGTTCTATCCCGGGCTTGCGGGCCATGCGAGCCATGAGGCCGCGCGCCGGCAGATGACCAAGGGCGGCTATCTGATGTCCTGCCTCGTCAAGGGCGGCGCCGCGGAAGCTCTGGCCGTCGCCGGGCGGCTGACACTGATCAAGCGGGCGACGTCGCTCGGCGGCGTCGAGAGCCTTGTCGAGCATCGCCACACGATCGAAGGGGACGCCACCGGCATCCCGGTCAACCTGCTGCGCCTGTCCATCGGTATCGAGGATGCGGAGGACCTGATCGCGGATCTTTCCTCCGCCCTTGCGCCGCTTGCCCGTTAATCCGACGCGTCCCCCTGCCGATCGCGGTGGCTCCGCAGCCAGGCGATGAAGGCCTTGAGCGGCGGCCGCTGCACCCCGGGCCGCGTGACCAGATGATAGCCGTTGCCGCGCTCCTGGTCCTCGAACAGGACCCGCAACTGGCCCGAGCGGATCTCCGGCTCGATAAAGGCGCGCGCGGCCGCGGTCACCCCGTCGCCGCGCCGCAGGCTCTCCAGCATCATGTAGCCCGGCAGATGCAGGTTGATGCCCTTTGCCGGGGCGATGCCCTGCCGCTGCCACCAGTTGGCGCTCTCGTTGGTGCCGAGTTCCTGCAGCCAGGGATAGTCCCGCAGCCGCGTCAGGTCCGAGAAATCCGTGTCGCCGACGAGCGAGCGTGCCGCCACCACCACGAAACCGGTCAGCAGCAGCGGCTCCGATACGAGCCCCCGCCACCGACCATTGCCGAAACGGATGGCGAGATCGACACCGCCCGGTTCCAGGTCCACGACCTGAGCGGTTGGGTTCAACATCAACTCGATGTCCGGATGCCGATGGCGGAATTCCGAGATGCGTGGCATCAGCCAGCTCACCGCGAAGGCCGGCGTCATGGTCACCTGCAGCGGGCGGGTGCGGTCCGCGTCGGTCAGTTCCGCGACCGCGCGGTGCATCCGCGAGAAGGCGTCCTCGATATGCCCGGCGAGAGCGCGTCCTTCCTGTGTCAGGACGATTCCCCGCCCCTGCCGGACCACCAGTTCGGCGCCGAGAAATGCCTCCAGCGCCCGCACCTGCTGGCTGATCGCCGCATGGCTGACATTCAGCGTCCGTCCCGCCCCGGCCAGCGTGCCGGCCTCGGCGACAGCGGCGAAGGCGCGCAGGCCGGCAAGCGAAGGCATTCGGCTCCAATCCATCTGTAAGCCTCACTTACATTCAGACGTTTTTCCTGAGTCGCATGAACGGGAGAAAACCGCAATTCTTTCCGCGATCAACACTCTTGCCGCGGAGCGGAACATGATTGACCTGCTTGCACGAACCTACCTGATCGCCCTGCGCGCCGAGGACCGGATCTCGCCTCCCGTTGACGCGCCGCGCCGGATCCGCCGACCCGCGCCCCGCCGCGCCCTTGCGCCGATCCTGTCGCACGACGGCGAGTGACGGGCGGCCGCAGCGCCTGCGCCCCTCCCCCTGACTCTGGCCTCGCGATGCGCTAAACAGGGTCCGACAGCATTTGCACACCGCCTCGTCCGGGGCGGTTCAGCCAGCAAATTCAAGCGGAGGGGCGCAATGGCGAAGGTTGCATTCATCGGTCTCGGTGTCATGGGCTATCCGATGGCCGGATATCTCAGGTCGCGCGGCGGCCATGAGGTCACCGTCTACAACCGCACCGCGGCCAAGGCCGAGAAATGGGCGGCGCAGCATGGCGGCACCCACGCCGCGACCCCTGCTGCGGCGGCGGAGGGGTGCGATTTCATCTTCTCCTGCGTCGGCAACGACGACGACCTGCGTTCGATCACGACCGGCCCTGACGGCGCTTTCCACGGCATGAAGAAGGGCGCGATCTTCGTCGACAACACCACCGCCTCGGCGGAGGTCGCCCGCGAACTCTACGAGGCGGCCAAGGCAAAGGGCTGCAGCTTCCTCGACGCGCCGGTGTCCGGCGGCCAGGCGGGCGCGGAAAACGGCGCGCTGACCGTGATGGTCGGCGGCGATGCCGACACCTACGAGACCGCCCGTCCCGTCATCGAGTGTTTCGCCAAGATGGTCGGGCACATGGGCCCGGCCGGAGCCGGTCAGCTCACCAAGATGGTCAACCAGATCTGCATCGCCGGCCTGGTGCAGGGTCTGTCGGAGGCAATCCACTTCGCCAAGACGGCGGATCTCGACGTCGCCAAGGTGATCGAGGTCATCTCCAAGGGCGCGGCCCAGTCCTGGCAGATGGAAAACCGCTGGCAGACCATGCGTGACGGCACGTTCGAGTTCGGCTTCGCCGTCGACTGGATGCGCAAGGACCTCGGCATCTGCCTGAAGACGGCCAACGAAACGGGCGCCCGCCTGCCGGTCACCGCGCTGGTCGATCAGTTCTATGCGGAAGTCCAGGCGATGGGTGGCAACCGCTGGGACACGTCCAGCCTGATCGCCCGCCTCGAAAACGCCGGCAAGGGCAAGTAGCCTTTACGCCCTCTCCGCTCCGTTGGCCGCCAGGCTGCCGGAGCGGGCGGGGTGCGCCACGTCCCCGCTCTCGTCACCTTGTCACTCTGACGGGAAGGCGGCGCGTAGCGAGAACGGGAGCGCCTGCGGCATGAGCGAGCGAAACAAGAGGCGTCAGTTCGCGGGCCCGGCACAGACGGATGGTCCCGATCCGCATACCCCTGGCATGACAGCCCCCGTCGATTGCGGCGTCGTCTTCATGCGCCGGCAAGCGCCGCTGCATCTGCGCGCCTTCTACACGGACATTGCCGCCTATGAGGAGACGGCCGGTCGCGCCGTTCGGCAGATCGAAACCGCCTCGCTCGCCGTGCCGCTGATTATCAGCTTCCGCGACCCGTTCCGCATCGGCCTCGGCCGAGCACCTGGCTCGGATGACGAGCGACCGAGCTTTATCGCCGGTCTTGATACGGCTCGCGTCTTCATCGCCTCCAACGGTCGGTCCGCATGCCTTCAGATCAACCTGACGCCGGTCGGGGCGCAGCGCCTGCTGGGCGTTCCGGCTGCCGAGTTTGCGGGGCGCATGGTGCCCCTGTCCGACCTTGCCCATCGCGAGGTCGGCGAACTCCTCCGCAGACTGGAGGATCTTGACGACTGGTGCGCCCGGCTCGACTGCGCACAGGCCTTCCTTGCCGCCCGCCTTGGGGGAGCCGCCGGAGAGGCGACGGTTCCGCTGGTGGAGGCCGCCTACGGCCTGCTCGCCGCGGGTGCGGTACACCGCGTCGCCGACCTCGCCGCCAGGATCGGCTGGAGCCGCAAGCATCTGTCGCAGCGCTTCTCCCGTGAAATCGGCCTTTCGCCGAAGACCGTTGCCCGCATCGCCCGCTTCAATCGCGTCCAGGCGCTCGCGCGTGCGACGCAACGGCCCGACTGGGCCGATATCGCCTTCTCCGGCGGCTATGCCGATCAGGCCCACATGATCCGCGAGTTCGAGGACTTCGCGGGGCTTACACCGCGCGCCTGGTGGCGGAGCCTTGACGAGTTCGGCGCCGCAACCTGGGAGGACCTGCCGGTCAGGTGACATTTGTTCAATCGCCGGCGGGGCAGAGCCGCTATCGCTGTCCCGCTCTGCAACGAGGACAAAGGTGATCCATGACAACGCGCCCTGCCCCCTGCATCTTCCCTGCCCTTCGCTTCGGCAACGCCCGCCAGATGGTCGAGTGGCTGCAAGAGGCTTTCGGCTTTACCGTCCACGCCTGTCACGAGGCACCGGACGGCACGATCGCCCATGCCGAACTCGCGCTCGGCAGTTCCATCCTGATGCTGGGGCAGGCCCGCGACGACGATTTCGCGCAGATCGTCGGCCAGCCGGACGGACCGGCCGGAAAGACCCTCTACATCGCGGTCGAGGACATCGATGCGGCCTTCGCCCGCGCCGAAGCTGCAGGCGCCGTCATTGTCGAGCCCATCGTCACCCGCGATTACGGCAGCCGCGAGTTCATCTGCCGCGACCCGGAGGACAATGTCTGGTGCTTCGGCACCTATTGGCCGAAGGTCGGCGAGAGCAGCTAAGACAGGGTCAGACGAGACAGGACCAATTGGGGAGCCATGCTTGGCGCCCGCGCCAGACGGCTCACTCGCCGCTTGCTTCCTCGACGATGCCGGCGAGCAGCGCGTTCACCTCGGCGATGGCCGCCCGCGATGCCTCGCTGCCCGCTTCAGGAAGCGGGCGATAACCGACGGAGACCTTTCCGGGCGCATCCGGCGTCTCATAGAGGAACACCGAATAAGGGCAGAAGGCGACGTTTTCCGGCGCCGCCTCCATCGCCGCGCGCGACAGGCGGGCGGAGCAGAACAGCATCGCTTCGGCACTCACGAAGACCTCCGTCTGCGATCCCACGTCGGCGCCGGTGCGAGCGAGCATCTCGCCGACATTGGAGACATGGTCGATGACAAGGCCCCGATTGATGATCGCGTTCTCCAGGTCGAAGCGGACATCTTCGTATGCTCGCTCGACCTGACGGATCTGCGGCCCGTCGGCCGCCATCGCCGGGGCAGAGATGGCGCACGCCATCAGGCCGGCAGCCAGCCGCCATCGCCATGCCGGCCCCTGTCCTTGCGATTGCGGTCCCATGCGTCGCCTCCCGTGCTGGCGCACCTATTGCTCGTCCCGCTCGGCGCGCGGCTTCTCCGTCTGGACATAGCTGAGCGGAAGCTGGCTCGTCGACTTGATCTGCTCCATCGCGAAAGAGGTGGAGACATCGGAAATGTCGATCTTGGCGATCAACCGCTTGTAGAAGGCATCGTAGGCCTCAATGTCGGGCACCGCCACCCGCAACAGGTAATCGACCTGTCCGGCCATCCGGTAGAACTCGACCACTTCGGGAAACTCGGAGATGACGTCGGCGAACTTGCGCAGCCAGTCGTCATTGTGCCGCGAGGTGGTGATCGCCACGAAGGCCGTGACCTTCACGTTGATCTTCTTCGGATCGAGGATCGCCACCCGGCGCTGGATGACCCCGTCCTCCTCCAGTTTCTGGATGCGACGCCAGCACGGCGTCGTGGAAAGCCCTACGCGGCGACCGATTTCGGCGACCGGGATGGTGCAATCCTCCTGGAGGATCGAAAGGATGCGTCTGTCGATACGGTCGATCATGGCGGCCTGGCTCGTCGACTTGAGGGTTATTTGGATTAATTTTCCAACATCTCACATCAGATAAACTGAAATTTCTTCAAATCGCCTGATTATGAGAAATATTGGATTTTTCTTCCAATTTTCATTCCCACGTCGCTTGCCGCGTTTTCTCGCCAGTGTCAACTCCCACCTCGACGACGCGCCGCCTGCCGTCGCCAGGCCGGCAGGTGCGGGAGCCCTTTCAGCCCTCGAGAAACCGTGTCACCTCCGCCCTCAGCACCGGCAGGCACGCCTCTTCGAACCACGGATTGCGCTTCAACCAGGCATTGTTGCGCCACGACGGATGCGGCAGGGCCAGCGCCGCCACGCCCTCGGCCCGCGTTGCCTCCAGAATCTCCCGCCACGCGGCGACCGTCTCGCGCACCGAGCCGCGACGGTGAGGGCCGAGATGGTAGGCCTGCGCATAGCTGCCGATCACCAGCTTGAGCCGCAGTTGCGGCATCGCGGCAAACACCCGGTCGTGCCAGATCCGCCGGCATTCGCGGCGCGGCGGCAAATCGCCGCCCTTGTCGTCGAGGCCGGGAAAACAAAAGCCCATCGGCACGATGGCGATCTGCCGGGCGTCGTAGAAAATGTCCTCGCCAATGCCCATCCATTCGCGCAGCCGGTCCCCGCTCGGGTCGGTGAACGGGCGACCACTGGCATGCACGCGCGTGCCCGGCGCCTGGCCGCAGATGGCGATGCGTGCGGTCGACGACATCACGCAGACGGGCCTCGGCTCGTGCGGCAGCGGCCGTCCCACCGGCGCGCTGACGCAGGCCTGGCAGGCGCCGATTTCGCGCCCCAGCCCGTCGAGCCATGGTTCGCTTCCCGCCGTCATCCGCTCTCCTTGCCCGCCCCGGCAGTTTCGACGTTGTCCATGTAGGGCCGTGACGTTTGGTTAACCACATCCTTGAGGCGGATATTAAGGGTTGGTCACCACACTGGCCCTGTTTCGATCCAACCGGACAAGCTTCCGGCAACCAGGTCACAGAAGCACATGGCCGCGCAGGACACCACCAGCAGCGAGGCGAAAACGGCCCTCAACAGCGAGCGCGCCCGGCGACGGCGCGACGTGGCGAAGACCGTGCGCAGCGTTCGCGAGCGGCTGTCCAGCGCCGATGGCACCGCCCCCAACTTCGAATACGAGCTGCTGCTCACCTTCGCCAAGAACCGGCTCAGCGCCGCCCTGGCGCTGCCGCTGTTCGCGTTGATCGTCGGCGGCATCTCACTGCTGTGGATGCGGGTCGACCTCGTGGTCGGGTGGCTGGTTTTCACCGTCATCGCCCATGTCCTGCTGCTGATGGCCTGCCGCCGTTTCGAGCGCGAGGCGCCGGCGGAGGCGGACCTGCCGCGCTGGCGCCGCCAGATGATCATCGGCGACATGCTCTACGGCCTGTCCTGGGCGGGGTTCTTCCTGTTGCAGTCGACGGCGCCGGGCCATGACGGCTCGGAGATCTTCCAGTTTGCGACGATGCTGATCGTCATCGCCATGCTGACCATGCTGTCGGCGAGTCTGCCGCGCGCCCTGCTTGCCGGCACGCTGCCGATCACGCTGGCGATCGTCGTCTCCTTTCTCAACCAGCAGACGGCGATCCACTACGCAATGATGGCGATGGCCATCGGCGCGCAAGGGTTCTTCCTGATGCTCGGCAACCAGCTCCACGTCTCCACCGCGACGATGCTGGCCTTCCGGGCCGAGAAGGACCACCTCATCTCCGAGTTGGAACAGGCCAACGCCATTTCCGACGAAGCGCGGCGGCGCGCCGAGGAAGCCAATCTCGCCAAGTCGCGGTTCCTTGCCACGATGAGCCACGAGCTGCGCACGCCGCTCAACGCCATTCTCGGCTTTTCCGAGGTCATGAAGAACCAGCTTCTCGGCCCGATGGAGAACGAGACCTATCGCGAGTATGCGTCCGACATCCACAATTCCGGCCAGCACCTTCTGAACCTGATCAACGAAATCCTCGATCTCTCGCGCATCGAGGCAGGTCGCTACGAACTCAGCGAGGAGGCCGTGCCATTGGCCGAACTCCTCGACGACTGCAAGCACATGATGGCGATCCGCGCGCGCAAGAAGAACATCACCATCACGGAAGCCTATGAGGTCGACCTGCCGAAGCTGTGGATCGACGAGCGGGCCGTGCGCCAGGTCATCCTCAACCTGATGTCAAACGCGGTGAAGTTCACGCCCTCGGGCGGCGAGGTGCATATCAAGGCCGGCTGGACCGCCGGCGGGGGGCAATACATCTCGATCCGCGACAACGGCCCGGGCATTCCCGAGGAAGAGATCCCCGTCGTCATGCAGGCCTTCGGTCAGGGCGCCATCGCCATCAAGAGCGCCGAGGAAGGCACCGGCCTCGGCCTGTCCATCGTCCAGGCGCTGGTGCAGATGCATGGCGGCAAGTTCGAGCTGCGCTCGAAGCTGCGCGAGGGCACGGAGGTGATCGTCACCTTCCCCGCCTCACGCGTGCTCGAAGCCATGCCGGCGCTGGAAGAGGCGGCCGGCAGCGGCACCGACCCGCGCCGCAGCGCCGCCCGCCGCATGATGGTGCGCAAGGCTTCCTGAGGCGGCAGCCCGCGCCGCCACCTCGCCGAGCCCTTTCGTTCTATTTGGCGGCCGCCCCGGACAGTCCGAGAAAGTCCGCCACGATCCCGACGATCTCCTCATGCACCGTTGCCCGGTCGCTCCCGCGCGGATCGTCGCAGATCGGATCGTCCTCCCACTTTCTCAGCAGTTCCGCCCCGCCGTCCTTGCACAGGCCGAGGAAGCTGAAGTGCCACGCCGGCGCTACCGCGACATGGCGTGCATCCGCGACTCGCTCAGCAAGGCCGCTGCCCTGCGGACCGACATCCACCCCCGGCCAGCGGTCCTCCTCGCCGAGATTGATGAAGAGCAGCGGAACCCGGACGCCGGCAACACTGCCCTCTACCGCCGCATGGGTGAAACCGGGATCGACCGAGACAACAGCGGAAACGCGCAGGTCCCGCATGTCCGCCGAGAACGCTTCGGGCAGCGCATCGAGCCGCACGCCGCCCTTCGCCAGGAAGTCGCAACCGGCCGCCTCGTCCCCGGCCTCGCGGCAATAGTCGGCGAAGGCTTCGGCGTCGAAGCGAATGCCGGCGAGACCCAGGACCGTGGTCCCGCCGAGCGAGAAGCCGAGGGCCGAGATGCGCTCCCGGTCGATATGCGGCGCGAATTGCGGGTCGCCGAGCACGGCCTCCAGGGCGGCGCCCAGATCGGCGGCACGCGGCGTCAGCCGCATGGTCCGGCGCGGCGAGGAATCGCCCGATGTGGTGCCGGGGTGATTCACCGCCAGCACGATGGCACCTTGCGCGGCAAGGCGCGCCGACAGCCAGGCAAGTCCCTCCATCGCCCCGCCGGAGCCATGCGACAGCAGGATCAGCGGATAGCGTCCCTCGGCTACCGCCGCGCCGACATAGGCCGGCACCCCGGTAAAGAGAGCATTCTCGCCGATGACGGCCCGGTAGGTGGCGCGGCCGGCCGGATACCAGAGCGATGCGGCGATCGGCAGGGCGCGGTGGCGGGCCGGAACGTCCATCCGGTCGAAGCCGGGAAGTTCAAGCACCGCCGATTCTGCCGCGACGGGAGACGCCGGCACCAGAGCGGCAAGCAGGGCGGCGAGGACGAGATGTTTCATTGCGGGATCTCCAAGGGTTGGCAACGAGACCCGAATGCCGCGGGCGGCCCGCTCTTGCGTCCTCGAACCGGATCGAGGACGACTGGAACCGGATAGTGCACCACACACGCGCCTGTCCGTCGCCTGTTGCGGTTCCTCAAGGTCCTCCATGCTCGTCCTGCCGATCCCCCTTGCCGTCGCTCTCGTGCTGGCATTCCTGGCCTGCCGCTTCGTGTTGCTGCGGGACGGCCCTTCGCTCTTCCCGCTGCTGCTCGGGTCGGCGGCGATGCAGGGCATCCTGATTTCTCTGGTCCAGCACTACGGCATCGGCGCGCTGCAACCGGTGCTGCCGGTCACCGCGTCCCTTGTTCCGCCGCTCGCCTATCTCGCCTTCCACCAGGCGGCGATCCGCGCGCCGGCCGTGCCGCGCGATCTGCCGCATGTGTTGGCGCCGCTCGCCGCCGCCCTCTCGGTTCCACTTGGTCATGGCGCGCTGCACTGGCTTCCCGACGCCGCCCTTGTCGGCCTCTATGCCGGATATGGATTGGCGATCCTGCTGCAGGCGCGCGGCCGCAAGGACCTGCCGCTGGCGCGGTTCGAGGCCGGCCCGCTTCCCCGCCGGATCTGGCAGGCGGTGGGCGCCTCGCTGCTGCTGTCGGCGGCCAGCGACACGGCGATCGCCGCCGCGCTGCTTTCGGGCGCAGACTGGGTACGGCCCGTTGTCGTCAGCCTGACCTCATCGGTGGCGCTGCTCGCCGTCGGGCTGCTGGCGCTTCTCGCCGCCCGCCCGGAGGCAGCCCCCGGAGACGACGAAGACCCGGGGGAAGACGCGGGGGAAGACGCGCCGCCGGAGCGCCCGATCCACCCGCTGCAGGAGTCCGAGGCCGACAGGGAGTTGATGGCTCGTCTCGACACGCTGCTTGACGACGGCGGCGCCTGTCTCGATCCGGACCTGACGCTCGCCCGCCTCGCCCGCCGCCTGCACGTGCCGATGAAACAGCTCTCCGCGGCGATCAATCGGACGCAAGGCGAGAACGTGTCGCGCCATGTCAACGGCTATCGCATCCGCCACGCCTGTGTCCGGCTCGCGGCCGGCGACAGCGTCACCACCGCGATGCTGGCCAGCGGCTTCAACACCAAGTCCAACTTCAACCGCGAATTCCTGCGCGTCACCGGCGAGACGCCGAGCGCCTATCGGGCGCGCGTCGCGCCCCTTTGAAGCCCGCTCGTGCTCACTCTTCGCTCTTGCCGGAGACGCCGGCATCGGCGAACGTCGCCATGCCGTCATGCACCTGCGCGGCGGCGCGGACGATACCGGCGGCAAGCGCTGCGCCCGTTCCTTCGCCGAGCCGCATGCCGAGATCGAGCAGCGGCGTCTTGCCGAGCTTTTCCAGCGCCATGCGATGCGCCGGTTCGGCGGAGACATGGGCGAACAGGCAATGATCGAGCGCGCGCGGATCCATCGCATGCAGCACGGCGACGGCGGCGGTCGCGACGAAGCCGTCGACGATCACCGGCGTGCGCTGCAGGCGCGCGGCCAGCACGGCGCCGGCCATGGCGGCAAGCTCGCGCCCGCCGAGGCGGCGCAGCACCTCTAGCGGATCGCTGGTCCCGGCGATCCGGGCGACGGCCTGCTCGACGGCGGCGCGCTTGCGCGCCATGCCCTCGGCGTCGACACCGGTGCCCGGCCCCACCCAGTCGCCTGGCGCGCCGCCGAAGAGACCGGCCAGCACCGCCGCCGCGACCGTGGTGTTGGCGATGCCCATCTCGCCGATGCACAGCAGATCCGTGCCGCCGGCGACCGCTTCCATGCCGAAGGCCATGGTCGCGGCGCAGTTCGCCTCGTCGAAGGCATCCTCCTCGGCGATGTCCGGGGTCGGCACGTCGAGCGCCAGGTCGAAGATCTTCAGGCCGAGATCGTGGGCGATGCAGATCTGGTTGATGGCGGCGCCACCGGCCGCGAAATTCTCCACCATCTGCCGGGTGACGCTGGCGGGAAACGCCGAAACGCCCCTGTTGGCAACACCGTGATTTGCCGCGAAGATCGCAACCACCGGCCGGCTCACCTTCGGCCGGCCCCGGCCGCTCCAGCCGGCGAGCCATTCGGCGAGCTCTTCCAGCTTGCCGAGCGAACCGGCGGGCTTGGTCAGTTGCGCGTCGCGCGCGCGCACTTCCGCGACAGCTTCCTCATCGGGTCCGGGCATCTGGCGCACCAGGTTGCGGATGTCGTCGAAGGGAAGCGCGGAGGGCGAAAGGGACATGGGCTGGAAACTCCGGCTGGAATCGGGGCTCCGCGCGATCTTGGCGGCGGGCGGGGGCCGATCTATAAACCGGCACGCGCGGGCTCGCAAAGTCGGATGAGGGAAAAATGAAGTCTGAGGCCGATGTGCCGGACGACCGGATCGCCACCGTCCTGCTGCGGCCGCTCGCGGACCTCGCGGCCTGCCTGCGCTTCTTCTCTCGCGTGCCCGTGCCGACGGTCAATCGGCTGGACGATCCGTCGCAGCTTCCCACCTTCTCCCGCGCCGCCTGGCTGGTGCCGGTCGCCGGCGCCCTGCTCGCCCTGCCGCCGGCCGTGCTGCTGGCGCTTTGCGGCCTGACCGATCTCCCCGCGCTGGCTGCCGCCTTGCTAGCCGCCGCCTTCGCGATGATGCTTACCGGCGCGCTGCACGAAGACGGCCTTGCCGATGTCGCGGACGGTTTCTTCGGCGCGCAGCAGCGCGAGCGGCGGCTGGAGATCATGAAGGACAGCCGCATCGGCGCCTTCGGCACGCTGGCGCTGATCGTCTCCGTCGGCCTGCGCAGCGTTCTTCTCGCCGCACTGATGGAGCGGGTCGGTGCCGGTGCCGCAGCCCTGCTGCTGATCCTTGCCGAAGCCGCCTCGCGCTCAGTGATGGTCGGCGTGTGGACAGCGCTTGCCCCGGCCCGGCGCGACGGACTCGCCGTTGCCAGCGGCCAGCCTTCCCGGCGCGCCGCCGTCGCAGCAGCTCTCATCGGCCTTGCCGCGCTCCTTGTCGGACTGGCGGTGCGCCCCGCGCCGGCCCTGCTCGCCGCCCTGCTGCTCGCCCTCCTGTCGACCGCCGGCATGGCATTGCTCGCCCGTTCCCGCATCGGCGGCCACACGGGAGATGTGCTCGGCGCGACACAGCAGGTCGCGCTCCTTGCCCTGCTGCTCGGCTTCTGCCTTGCGCGGTAACTGCATCTCGCCGCATTAGCTGCTATGAAAGACCTCCCGGCATGCGGCAGGTCCGCCCCCCGGTTGCAAGCGTGAGGTCTGCGGCGTGTCGAGTGTTGCTTTTACCTGGGACGGAACGACCCCGGCGATGCCCAAGCCTTCTCCTGTCGGCCGCCTCGTCCTCGTCCTGATCACCGCGCTCATGCTCGCCGCCTGTGCCGGTCGTCCCGGACCCGGCAGCCTGGTGGCCACCCACGCCACGGCGCCGGGCGCAAAGACGCACGAGATCCTCGTCGCCACCACCCGTGCCCGTGACACGACCCCCGGCAGCCTGTTCAGCGGCGAGCGCGCGGACGCGCTGGACCACGCGGTTGCCACGGTCTCGGTGCCGCCGGATCACAAGCCGGGATCGATCGAGTGGCCGACCACGCCGCCAGGGGATCCGGCCAAGGACTTCACCCTGCGCTCCGCCGGCTATATCGACGACGCCGGCTTCCGCGCCGAACTGGAGCGCCAACTGGCGAAACGCCCCAAGGGCCAGCGCGAGGTCTTCCTGTTCGTGCATGGCTACAACACCCGCTTCCCCGAAGCGCTGTACCGGACGGTGCAACTGGCGCATGACAGCGGTATGCCGCATGTGCCGGTGCTGTTCACCTGGGCCTCCAGCGGCGATGTCACCGGCTATCTCTACGACACCAACAGCGCCACGATCGCCCGCGACAGTCTCGAGAAGACCCTGAGGCTGCTGGCCTCCTCCAGCGCGGAAAAGATCAACGTGCTGGCCCATTCCATGGGCAACTGGGTGCTGATGGAGACCGGGCGGCAGATCCGCATTTCCGGCAAGCCGCTGCCGGCCCACAAGATCGGGCTGATGGCGATGGCGGCGCCGGATGTCGATGTAGACGTGTTCAAGGCGCAGTTGCGCCGCACCGGCAAGCCCGAGCGTCCCTATATCATCCTCGTCTCGCGCGACGACCGGGCGCTCGCCGCCTCCAGGCTGATCGCCGGCGGGCGGGAGCGGCTCGGCGCCTATGGCGACGAGGAGGAACTGGCGAGGCTCGGCGCCGTGGTCATCGACCTGACCGATGTGAAAGGTGACGACCCGGTCAATCACGGCAAGTTCGCGCAACTCGCCCAGGTGGCGCCAGAGCTGCAGAAAGCCTTGGGTTCGCTCGAGTTGAAGCAGAAATCGGGACCGACCGAAACGCCCATCGACATTGTCGGCAACACCGCCAAGGCGGCCGTGACCTTCCCGCTGAAGATCCTGGCGATGCCGATCACGGTCTTGTCCGAGCGCTGAAATCCCCCACATGGGACGAATGACACGGCAACGACAGGACTAGTGAGAGACATGACCGGCAGCGACAGCCCCTGCATCCGCGTCTGCCGGATCGACCCGGCAAGCGGCCTGTGCACCGGCTGCCTCAGAACCCTCGACGAGATCGCCGGCTGGGCGAGCTTTTCCGAGGCCGAGCGCCGGGCGATCAATGCCGTGCTCGCCGACCGTGCACCGCGCCCTGTGGAGGTCAGTTGATGTTTCGCGGAAAAACCGCCGGTCTCGTCGTCATCGGCCTGCTTGTCGCGGTGATGATCGCCGCCGTGATCGCCTATCTCGCCGGCTTCGAGATGCCGGGCAACAACGGCCGCCATTCGGATGCGGGGCCACGCATCGTGGCGCTGCTCGCCCTGCTTGTCGTGATCGGCGGCTCGATGCTCGCCTCGCCGCGCCAGGTCCCGGCGCTGTTGCGCAGCCTGCTGATCTGGGGCGCGCTCGCCGGCCTGCTGATCACCGGCTATGCTTGGCGCGACGAGCTTGAGGTGGTTGGACGGCGGGTCGTCGGCACGCTGGTTCCCGGCATGGCGATCACCGATCCGCAGTCGGGGGCCATCACCATCATCCGCGACCGGTCGAGCCACTATCGCATTGCCGCCAGGGTCAACGGCGCCCCTGTCGACTTCCTGTTCGACACCGGCGCCTCGGCGGTGACGCTGACCGACGCCGACGCGCGCGCCGCCGGCATCGACACGGGAGCGCTCTCCTACACGGTTCCGGTGTCGACGGCGAACGGCCGTACCGAGGTCGCCACCATCCGGCTCGAGCGGCTGGAGATCGCCGATTTCGCCTTGACGGACCTGCGCGCCTTCGTCGCCCGCCCTGGCTCGCTGGAGACGAGCCTGCTCGGCATGTCGGCAATGGACCGGCTGAGGAGCTGGCGCGTCGAGGGCGACCGGCTGATCCTGGAGCCGTAAGGCGTCAGCCCCACAGGCTCCAGGCGAAGCGGGCGGCGACCGACAGCAGGAACAGGCCGAAGAAGATTTCCAGATAGCGGCGCGGCAGCGCGTGGGCGATCTTGACGCCGAAGGGCGCGGCGAACGTAGTGATCGGGATGATCAACGCAACGCCGAGGATGTTGACATAGCCGAGCGAGAACGCCGGCAGGCCCGCCGCGCCCCAGCCGGCCCACATCATGCCGATGACGCCGGGAATCGAGATCAGCACGCCGGTGCCGGAGGAGGTCGCCACCGCCTGGTGGATCGGCCGGCCGAACAGGGTCATGAATGTGTTGTTCATGACGCCGCCGCCGATGCCCATCAGGGTCGAGAAGAAGCCGATCAACGCGCCGCAGATCGCCCGCACCGGGTTGCCGGGAATGTCGTTGCCGATCTTCCAGCTCTCGCGGTTGAACAGCATGCGCAGGCCGACGATGACGGCGATGCCGGCGAAGATGCCCTTGAGCCCGTCGCCGGAGACATAGGCGGCGACAAGGCTGGCCACCACCGCGCCGGCCGGCACCGGAATCAGCCAGCTCTTCAGCAGGTCGAGATCCGCCGCGCCGCGCTGCTTATGCGCCAGGAAGGAGCGGATCGAGGTCGGCACGATGATGCCGAGCGAGGTCGCCACCGAAATGTGCATCCGCACCGCCTCGTCGACGCCAAGCCAGGTCAGGAACTGGTAGAGCACCGGAACCAGCACCGCGCCGCCGCCAATGCCGAACACGCCGGCGAGAATCCCCGCGACGGCGCCCGACGCGACAAGGGCGAGCGCGAGGCCGATGACCTCGCCGTTGATCGACGACAAATCCATGAAAACCCCCACTGGCTGCGGCGCGGGAAGGAATGAGAGGACGGGCCAAGCCGGACTCAGCCGGTCGCCTACCCCGTGGTTTCTAACTGACCCACGGCGGCCGGTTTGTCCAGTCCGGCCCCGGCAATCTTGGCAAGGGCCGCGTCCAGCACCTCGATGCCGGCCCCCGGTTTCACCGCATCGACCGTCAGCCGACGGCGCCAGGCGCGCGCGCCGGCAACGCCGTGATAGAGCCCCAGCATGTGCCGCAGGATCTGATTGGGACGGTTGCCTTCGGCGAGCCGCGCCAGAATGAACGGCCGGAAGGCGGCGATCGCCTCCTCCCGGGTGGCGACGGGATTTGCCGCGCCGTGCAGGCGCCGGTCGACATCGGCGAGCAGCCATGGGTCGTGATAGGCGGCGCGGCCGAGCATCACCCCGTCGACGCGCTCCAGATGCCCCTCGGCCTCGTCGAGGTTGGCAATGCCGCCGTTGATGCCGATGTAAAGGTCGGGCAGCCGCTGCTTCAGCCGGTAGACGCGGTCGTAGTCGAGCGGCGGAATATCGCGGTTTTCCTTAGGGGACAGACCCTTCAGCCAGGCCTTGCGGGCATGCACCCACAGCGCATCGACCCCGGCCGCGACCACGGCGTCGGCCAGCCGGTCGAGCGCCTCTTCCGGGTCCTGATCGTCGACGCCGATCCGGCACTTGACGGTCACGGGAATGGCGACCGCCGCCTTCATCGCCGCAACGCTTTCAGCGACCAGTTCCGGCTCGCGCATCAGACAGGCGCCGAAGCGGCCCGACTGCACCCGGTCGGACGGACAGCCGACATTGAGGTTCACCTCGTCATAGCCGAAACCCTCGACCACGCGGGCGGCCTCGGCCAGCTCACGCGGGTCGGACCCGCCGAGCTGGCAGGCGACGGGATGTTCCATGGCGTCGAAGCCAAGCAGTTTTTCCCGGTCGCCATGAATGACGGCGGCACTCGCCACCATCTCGGTATAGAGCAGCGCATGGGCGCTCAGGTGACGATGAAACGCCCGGCAGTTGCGGTCGGTCCATTCCATCATCGGCGCCACGGCCAGTCTGTTTGACTGATATCTCATTACTTTACGCGTATCGAACATCCTGGGAACGGAGTGTGTACTCGATTTTGCGTTCGAATTCTCCAGCTTTCGACATCCCGTCGCACACCTCGCCCGCCTCAAGCACCGTCTCAAGCATGACTGCACGCGCGTCCAAGGGGCTGGCAACCGCTCCTCCCCGGTGCGAGGCGCGGCATGACAGCGCCTTGCACGCGAGCATGCCGCCCGAAATCCGCTCCGCTGGGCGGCATCCCGCTTTGCAATCTTACGCTACGTATTACAACTATTGAGATAATGTTCGATATTTACCAACTTTAGATAGAAAAACTATAATCTGATGCGCAGCATAGCACCGTGCGGACACGATTCGGGCCGCGCGCAATCGGAAGGAGACTGGCATGAAGGGCAAACTCCACCTGCATCGTACCGTTGCCCGGGGGCTCTCCGCCCTCAGCATCGCCGGAACGCTCGGCCTGGGCGGCGGCCTGCTCGTCGCGGGCACGGCGCCGGCACAGGCCTGCAACATGGAATCCTACATCGGCAGCGTCTGCGCCTTTGCGTTCAACTGGTGCCCACGAAACTGGCTGCCGGCCGACGGACGGCTGATCGCGATCAACGGCAATCAGGCCCTCTACAGCCTGATCGGCACCCAGTATGGCGGCTCCGTGCAGAGCGGCCAGTTCGGTCTCCCCGATCTGCGCGGCCGAGCGATACTCCACTACGGCGCGGGCCCCGGTTTGCCCAATCAGGTCTTTGCCACGCAATCCGGCGTGCCCACCACCACCCTCAACGTCTCCAACCTGCCGCCGCACAACCACGCGGCAACGTTCACCGGCACCGGCGGCGGACAGCAGACAGTCAATGTCCCGGCAGATGCCGGCACGCTTGGGGTCACTGCGACGCTATCCGCCAAAGACACCATCGGTATTGCCGATATTGCAACCGGTTCATCTCTCGGCAAGGGCGCATCGACGGGAGGAGGAGCGGCAACGATCTATGTGCCGGCGGCCACCCCGGGAACCGAAGTGGCGCTCGGCGGCCTCGACGTGCAACTGACCGGCACAGCCGGTCACGGTGCCATCAGCTTCACGTATCAGTCCGGCATCACCGGCGGTGTGGTCACGACTGGCAATACCGGCAATGGCGTTGCCTTCTCCAACCAGTCGCCGTCGCTGGCGATGAGCTACTGCATCATGATCAACGGCCTCTACCCCGACAGACCGTAGTGTCACACCCGCCGGAAAACAGCGCGGTCGGTGGTTGCAACCCATTGACCGCGCCAACGAAACATCGCAAGAAATTGACTTAACGACAGGTTGTAGACGGATTTGCGATTCACGACTCCCGGCCCGGCAGTGGATGCCGGTCCGGAAGCGACATCGCGCAAGAGATTTCGGCAGGCCAAGAGATTTCGGTAGGCACTGAGCGGCGCGGGTGTGCTCCACAGGCGGGGGGCAGATCCAGGGGGACAATCCCTCGAAACGGCAGGGAGAGGGCATGCGGGGCACAGAAGCTGTGACGGTCACGGCAGGCGGGCGGAAGCCGGCGACATTCCGCGTTTCCCTGAGTGCCGAGATGTCGTCGGGCAGCCGTCAGGGCGCGCAGGCCGTTTATGCCGCCCTCGGGGCTGCGGGCCATCGGCTTGGCCAGTTCGCTCTCCTGGTCCTCACCCTGTGGTTCGCCCTTTGCGCCGGCACGACCGACGCCAACGCGCTCTCCGCCCACTGCGCTCAGATCAACAGCGATTGGAGTGCCGGCGTAACGCTCGACGCGGCCTCTCTCCCAACGGGCACTCATAACCACTACACGGAATATGATAATTTGGCCGACGGAGAAATGCTGACCTGGTCGGCTACTGGCAGCGGCGTTGCGGAAAGCTCTAACTACAGCAGTTTCTACGTCGGAAACTGGGATGATTGGAATGAGGACGCCGGAACGTACGCGACCGGCAGCTTCTCCGACAGCGGCTCCCATACGTTTTCGCCCGGCAATACCTTTGTTTCGATCGAGCTGATTGTAAACAAATCGTCCAACCCTGTTTATATAAACGATCCTGCCACGGTGACGGTAACGGCGAGTTGTTCGGAAGGCTCTCCCCCCTCGGCCGATGCCACCCTGG
The DNA here is from genome assembly GCF_900185745.1 of Stappia sp. TSB10GB4. NCBI lineage: Bacteria > Pseudomonadati > Pseudomonadota > Alphaproteobacteria > Hyphomicrobiales > Stappiaceae > Stappia > Stappia sp. TSB10GB4. The sequence goes on from NZ_FYAV01000047.1 coordinate 208,889, forward strand.
CGAACCTCACCCTGTCGCAGGGCACGCTGACGCCGGGCTTCACCAGCGGCACCACCAGCTACACCGCTTCCGTCGGCAACGCCGTCACCTCGCTCACCGTCACCCCCACGGCCAGCGACGCCAATGCCAGCATCACCGTCAACTCCGTCACCGTTGCCTCCGGCAATGCCTCGGGCCCCATCGCCCTCGATGTCGGCAGCAACATCATCACCGTCGTGGTCACCGCGGAGGACGGCAGCACGACCGAGACCTATACGGTCGACGTCACCCGCGCCGCCCCGGCCTCGACCGATGCCACCCTGGCGGGCCTCACCCTGTCGCAGGGCACGCTGACGCCGGGCTTCACCAGCGGCACCACCAGCTACACCGCTTCCGTCGGCAACGCCGTCACCTCGCTCACCGTCACCCCCACGGCCAGCGACGCCAATGCCAGCATCACCGTCAACTCCGCCACCGTTGCCTCCGGCAATGCCTCGGGCCCCATCCCCCTCGATGTCGGCAGCAACATCATCACCGTCGAGGTCACCGCGGAGGACGGCAGCACGACCGAGACCTATACGGTCGACGTCACCCGCACCGCCCCGGCCGTCACCATCACCCTGGATCCCGCGGCAGGCGCCCTCCCCACCGGTCAGGTCGGCACCGCCTATAGCCAGAGCTTCACCGCCTCCGGCGGCACGGGCCCCTACAGCTATGCGGTCACCGCCGGCGCCCTGCCCGCGGGCCTCACCCTTGCCGCCAACGGCGCGCTCACCGGAGCCCCGACCACCGCCGGCACGGCGAGCTTCACCATCACCGCGACGGACGCCAACTCCGACACGGGCGAGGCCGCCTATTCGCTGCAGATCGATGCCGCCCCGGTCACCATCACCCTGGATCCGGCGGCAGGCGCCCTGCCCGCTGCAATGGCCGGCGAAGACTACACCGTCTCGATCACAGCCAGTGGCGGAACCGGTCCCTATCTCTACAGTGTGATCGCGGGGTCCCTGCCCGGCGGCCTGGTGCTGAATGTCTCGACCGGCGAGTTGAACGGCCCCCTCAACGTCGACACCGAGGGCAACTACAGCTTCACGATCCAGGCGAGCGATGGCTACGACGTCACGGGTTCGGCGGCCTATACGCTGACCGTGACCGAGCAGACGGTCGTGGTCACCGACAAGGAGGTGACCGTGCCGGCGGGGTCGACGCCGCCGAACGTCAATCTGGCGAGCGGTGCGACGGGCGGACCGTTCGAGTCCGCCGCCATCGTCGCCGTCGAACCGCCGACGGCCGGCACGGCGCAGATCGTCCATGGCGAGTTCGCCCAGGTCGGCCCCGGCCCGATCGGCTTCTACCTGAAGTTCACGCCCAATCCGACCTATTCCGGCCAGGTGACGATCCGCTTCACGCTGACCAGTTCGCTCGGCACGTCCAACGTTGGGACCGTGCTCTACACGCTCGGCTACAGTCCCGTCGCCGTCGCCAAGGAAATCCACAGTCTGGTTTACGGCTTCGTGCAGACACGGCAGAACCTGATCAGCACCATGATCAGGATACCGGGCCTGCGCGAGCGGCGGCAGATGCGGACGGCGCGGGAAGTCATCAGCATGCGCATGAAGCCCTCGTCGCACGGCATGACCCTGGGCTTTGCCACCAGCCTGGCACAGATGTCCGCGGCGAGCGATGCGATCGAGCGCAGCCTCGGTGTCGACACCTCGGTGTTCAACGTCTGGGTCGACGGCTCGTTCGCCGTGCACAATCGCAAGCAGAACGACAACCGCTGGGGCACGTTCGCGCTGTTCTCGGCCGGCGCGGACTATCTGGTGACGGAGAATGCGCTCATCGGCTTCTCCTTCCACTATGACCGGATGAGCGATCCGACCCGCGACAATTCGAGGCTGAGCGGCGACGGCTGGCTTGTCGGCCCCTATGCCTCGTTCGAGCTCGGCCGCGGCGTCTTCTGGGACACCAGCCTGCTGTATGGCGGATCCTCCAACGACATCGACACCACCTTCTGGGACGGCCGCTTCAACACCCGCCGCTGGATGTTCGACACCGCCCTCTCCGGCCAGTGGTATCTCGACGAGACGACCACGCTGTCCCCGAAGCTGCGCGCCGTCTATCTGTCCGAGAAGGTGGACGACTACCGCGTCACCAACGCGGCCGGCGATATCGTCGGCCTGGACGGCTTCACGGTCGAGCAGTTGCGGGTCAGCCTTGGAGCCGAACTCGCCCGCCAATACGTTCTCGACGATGCGCTGGTGCTGACCCCGAGCGTCGCCCTTACCGCCGGCTATTCCAGCCTCGGCGGCTCGGGTCCCTTCGGTTCGGTCGGGGCCGGACTGACGCTCAGCAATGGCGGCCATTGGAGCCTCGACGCGGCGCTGCGCTTCAACATCGAGGGCGACGGCCAGTCCTCGGCCGGCGGCAGGGTGGGTGTCGCCGTCCGCTTCTGAGCGGGCCCGTCGGCCGGTCCGCTCGCGGGCTTGTCCCCGAGCGGGCAGGCGCGTGCTAGACTCGTGATCCCTGTTCCTCGCTTTCGCGATCTGTTATGCGATAGGTGACACTCTCCTTGCAGCCGGCGACGCGGCACTGCCGCGTCCTCTTGCCGGATCTCTTTCAGTCAGGTTGACGCGCCCATGTCCGACGCCGCGGCGGTTCTCCCCGCCTCCCCCCGCTATTCGCCCCCGCTTTACGAGCATGGCCGCGCCAACGTCATCCGCCTTGCCCTCGCCCAGGCGCTGGCGGGCGCAAACTCCGTCGTCGTCTTCGCCACCGGCGCGATCGTCGGCCATATGCTGGCCCCGACGCCGGCGCTGGCGACACTGCCGATCACCATCTTCGTCGTCGGCATGGCTGCCTGCACGCTGCCGGCCGGAGTGATCGCACAGCGCCACGGGCGCCGGGCGACTTTCCTGCTGGGAACCGTCTGCGGCGTGCTGGTCGGCCTGCTGGCGGCCCTCGCCGTGATCATCGGCTCGTTCTGGCTGTTCTGCGCGGCGACCTTCTTCGGCGGCGCCTATGGGGCCGTCGTGCTGTCCTTCCGCTTCGCCGCCGCCGACTGCGTGCCGGCCGACAAGCGGCCGCGCGCGCTGTCGCTGGTGATGGCCGGCGGCGTCTTCGCCGGCGTCATCGGGCCGCAACTGGTCACCCACACGATGTATCTGTGGATGCCCTACATGTTCGCCGCGACCTTCCTGGCGCAGGCGGCGGTGGCGGCGCTCTCGGCGGTTATCCTCGCCGGCATCCGCCTGCCCATGCCCACGGCCGAGGAGCGGAGCGGCGGCCGGCCGCTCGCCCTGATCATCCGGCAGCCGCGCTTCCTGATCGCGGTGACCTGCGGCGTCGTCTCCTACCTCCTGATGAACTTCCTGATGACCGCCGCCCCGCTCGCCATGCAGCTTTGCGGCCTGTCGCAGGAATCGGCCAATCTCGGCCTGCAATGGCATGTGATCGCCATGTATGCCCCGAGCTTCTTCACCGGCAGCCTGATCGCCCGGTTCGGCGCCCCCGCCGTCGTCGCCGCCGGTCTCGCGCTGATCGGCGCCTCGGCCGCCGTCGGACTGACGGGCCTCGAGGTGACGCAGTTCTGGCTGGCGCTGATCCTGCTCGGGGTCGGCTGGAACTTCGGCTTCGTCGGCGCCTCCGCGCTGGTGCTGGAGTGCCACCGGCCGGAGGAGAAGACGCGGGTGCAGTCGCTGAACGACTTCATCGTCTTCGGCACCATGGCCTTCGGTTCGTTCCTGTCCGGCGGCCTGCTGACCGCCTATGGCTGGAACGCCATCCTGTGGCTGTCCTTCGTGCCGCTGGTCTTCGCCTTCCTGGCCCTCGCCGGTTCGGGCAGGGTCCGCGCCGCCAAAGGCTGAGCCCCCCTCCGGGCCGGGAGCAATGCGGGCCCGGCCGGACGCCGCGCTCCATGCGGAGCAGCGCGCTACTTGCGGAACAGAATGTGCAAGGTCTCCTGGTCGGGGCGATGGAAATCGCATTCCACCTTGAAGACGCCGCTCAGAAGCTCGGGCGTCAGTACCTCTGCCGGCGTCCCGTCGGCAACCACCCTGCCCCGGTCCAGCACCAGCAGCCGGTCGCAGAACATCGCTGCGTGATTGAGATCGTGCAGCGCGACGATGCTGGTCAGGCCGAGCCGGGCGATCAGCCGCATCAGCTCAAGCTGATGCTGGATGTCGAGATGGTTGGTCGGTTCGTCGAGGAACAGTTCGTGCGGCTGCTGCGCGAGCGCCCGGGCGATATGGACACGCTGGCGCTCGCCGCCGGACAGGCTCTGCCAGCGCTCCCGGCGGAACTCCACCATGTCGACCTGCTGCAGCGCGGTCTCGACGGCCAGCGTGTCGGCCGGTGTCCAGGCCGCCAAGGGCCCGCGATGCGGGGTGCGGCCGAGCCGCACCACCTCCTCCACCGTCACGTTGACGTCGGTCGCGGCATGCTGCTGGACCAGCGCCACGCGGCGCGCCAGGTGCCGGCGCCCCATGTGGGCGATGTCGGCGTCGTCCAGCGTCACCCGGCCGGAGGCGGGACGGCGCAGCCCCGACAGCAGCCGCAGCAGCGAGGATTTGCCCGAACCGTTCGGCCCGAGCAGGCCCAGCACGCTGCCCTGTTCGACGCGCAGGCTGACATTGTCGACGATGGTCTTGCGCCCGACCCGCCAGACGAGGTTCTCGGCCCGTATGCTCATGCCGCCGGCCTCGCCCGGTAGAGGATGAGGGAGAAGCACGGCACGCCGACCAGCGCCGTGACGATGCCGATCGGCAGCGTCTGCTGCGCCATCACGCTGCGCGAGACGATATCGGCGAGAACCATGAACACGGCCCCGACCATCATGCAGGCGGGCAGCAGCCGCATATGACCGGGACCGATGAGGAAGCGCACGGCATGGGGCACCACGAGGCCGACGAAGCCGATGGAGCCGACCATGCTGACGATGGTCGCGGTTATCACCGCCGTGACGGCGAAGAGGATGACCCTGACCCGCTCGACCGCGATGCCCAGCGAGGCGGCGGCATCGTCGCCGAAGGTGAAGGCATCGAGGGCGCGCGCATGCCACACGCAGACCGCGAGGCCAAACACGAGAACCACGGCCAGAAGCTGGAACTCCGGCCAGCGGACGCCGCCGAAACTGCCAAGCAGCCAGAACATCACGTCCCGCGCCTGCTGGGCATTGCCGGAGGTCGTCACCACATAGGCGGTCAGCGCGTTGAAGAGCTGTGCCGCGGCGACCCCCGACAGGATGGTGCGGTCGGCGCCGCCCCGCCCGCCGCCGGACAACACCGCGACGAAGACAAAGGCGGCCAGCGCACCGGCGAAGGCGCCCATGGACAGCGACACCGCCCCCGCGCCGACGCCGAGAATGATCACCGCCACGGCCCCGGTCGAGGCGCCGGCGGAGATGCCGAGGACATAGGGTTCGGCAAGGGCATTGCGCAGCAGCGACTGCAAGATGGCGCCGCACATGGCGAGCCCCGCCCCGCACAGGGCGGCGACCAGCGCGCGGCTGAGCCGCAGGTCCCAGATCACGCTGGCCTGGATCCGGCTGATGTCGGCCGAGGTCCAGCCGAACTGGTTGGTGACGGCAAGCGCGACGGTGCGCAGCGGGATCCGCATCTCGCCGATCCCCACCGCCGTGGCGACCGCCAGCACCAGAACGGCCAGCGACGCCAACAGCAGCAGTGCGAACCGCGCGGTGGCCCGCGAGAGGGCTATCCTCACTTGATCAGTCCGAGAGCCTCGAGCTGCGCGGCCACTTCCTCCGCGCCGTAGATCGTGCGGATGGTCGGGTTCATCGCCGCGCCGTTCATCGTCACGATATAACCGCGGCGCACGGCCTCCATCTGGCTGACGGTCGGATCGCCCTTCAGGAAGGCGATCTTGTTCTCGGCCTTGTCGAGATCCCAGCGGTTGCGGTCGAGAGAGGCGGCGACGATCACGGTCGGATCGGCGGCGATGATGCCTTCCCAGCCGACCGTCGGCCATTCGGCCTCGGTGGTGATGGCGTTGCGCCCGCCCAGCACGTCGGCGATGAAGCCGGAGGCGCCGTTCTTGCCCCCCAGATAGGCATCGTCCGCGACCGACGGGCTGGAGAACCAGAACAGGAAGCTGAGATCCGGGTTGCTGCCGAGGCGGGCGCGCAGGTCGGCCTCGCGCCGCTTGAAGTCGGCAATCAGTTGCGCCCCGCGATCCGCCACATCGAAGATGCGGGCGAGTTCGTCGATCTCCTGGAACAGGAGATCCATGTTCCAGAGCTGCTGGCGGCTGCCGTAAATATCCCCGGTGTCCCTGCGCGTGGTACAAATACCCGGAGACAAGTAGCTCGGAATTCCGAGTGCGGCGAAATCCTCACGCTTGGCCACCTTGCTGTCGGCACCGAGCAGCAGCGGAAGCTGCGCGACGACGAAATCGGGCTCCTCGGCCAGGATCGATTCCAGCGTCGGCTGCTCGACGGTGAGCAGCTTCACCTTCTCGTTCGCCTCGGCGAGTTCGGGCAGCACCTTGGTCGGCCAGAAGGCGGAGGCGGCAAGGCGATCCTCCAGCCCGAGCAGCAGCAGGATCTCGGCGCTGTTCTGGCCGAGCGCCACCGCGCGCTGGGGGGCGGCGGTGAAGGTGACCTCGACGCCGCAATTGTCGAGGGTCAGCGGGTAGCTGGTCGGCTCGGCTCGGGCCGGAGAAAGAGCGACGGTCGCCAGCGCAAGGGCGGCAACGGCAAGGGGGAACCTGGAAGACATGGAAACCTGTCCGCGCATCTGAGGGAGGATGCGCGAGAGCTACCCTGAAGGGGGCGCGAATTCAAGAGTATTTCACTCATGTTTTTATCCTTCCACATCTCTCCCCCTCCCCCCGCCGGCACCGGTTCACACCAGATGGACATAGCTGCCCGGCGCTGGGCCAAGCGGCAGCAGGCCCTGCTCGGGGGCACCGATCCGCGGCGGCGGCGTGGTGCCGCCGCTGCGGGCCGCCAGCCAGGCCGCCCATTCCGGCCACCACGAGCCGGGCCGGGCCGGATGCCGCTCCGGCCAGCCGTCGGGACCGGAATAGTGGGCGCCGGCCGGGCGGTGCGACAGGCGGTAGTGGCGCCGGGGATGGCCGGGCTCGCTGACGATGCCGCCATTGTGGCCGCCCTTGGTCAGCACGAAGGTCAGGTCGTTGTCGGTGAAAAGCTGGGTCTTGTAGACTGACTTCCACGGCGCGATATGGTCGGTCTCCGTGGCGACGACGAACATCGGCGCGGAAATATCCTTCAGCGCGATCACCCGCCCCTCGACGGCGAATCGGCCGGCAGTCAGGCGGTTCTCCAGGAACAGGCCGCGCAGGTATTGCGAATGCATGCGCGCCGGCATCCGGGTGGTGTCCCCGTTCCACACGCCGATATCGGTCGGCAGATCCTGCTGGCCGAGCATGTAGCGGCGCACGGCGCGGCTGTAGATCAGGTCCTCGGCGCGAATGGCGGCGAAGGTGCGCGCCATCTGCGGCCGGTCGAGATAGCCCTGGTCCCACATCATGTCTTCCAGGAACGCCACCTGGCTCTCGTCGAGGAACAGCAGCAATTCCCCCGCCTCGACGAAATCCACCTGCGCCGCCATCAGCGTGATCGAGGCCAGGCGGTCGTCATGATCGCGCGCCATCGTCGCCGCCGCGATCGCCAGCATGGTGCCGCCCAGGCAATAGCCCACCGCATGGATGCGCTCGTTCGGAACGATGGCCGACACCGCGTCCATGGCCGCCATCACGCCGCGCTTGCGGTAGTCCTCCAGCGACAGTCCGGCCTGCTCCGCCGTCGGGTTCACCCAGGAAATCATGAAGACGGTGAAGCCCTGGTCGACAAGATATTTCACCATCGACGTGTGCGGCGACAGATCGAGAATGTAGTATTTCATGATCCAGGCCGGAACGATCAGGATAGGCTCCGCCTGAACCTTGTCGGTTTGCGGTGTATATTGGATCAGCTCGAAGATGTCGTTGCGATAGACGACCGTTCCCGGCGTGCAGGCAAGATCCTTGCCGATCTCATAGCCCTTCGGCGCCGGATCGTGGCGCTGCGTCACGGTCTTGATGAAGTCCTCCGCGAAATGCGCGGCGCCCTCGATCAGGTTGCGCCCGCCCTGACGGGCGGTCTCTTCCAGGATCTCGGGATTGCTCCAGGGGAAGTTCGACGGCGAGACAAGGTCGAGCGCCTGCCGCGCCATGAAGCGGGTGCGATCCGCGTCCTGCTGCTCCAGCCCGCGCAGCGGTTCGGTCGCGTAATCCCACCAGTCCTGCACCGCCAGAAAGCTCTGCTGCCAGATGCGATAGGGCGCCTTCTGCCAGCCGGGATGGCCGAACCGGTGATCGAAACTCTTCGGGGTAAACGGCGCCGGCGCCTGCTCGCCGTCGCCGGACAGCGTGTAGGCGGCGAGCTTCATCGCATTGTCGCGCGCTCGCTCGACAAGATCGAGCTGGCGTCCAGGCGCGCGGGACAAATGCAGCATCCAGTCGCCCCAGGCGCCGAGAAAGGCGTGGGGAGAAACGCCTCCGGTCAGCCGGGCAACCGCCGCGCGGACGCTGCGGTCCATGTTCTCGTGCAGGTGGCGGGCAGGCTCCGGCGGGCTCGGAACCCGGCTTTCGGCCGGGCTTGCCGGCGCCGGGACGCGCGCGGGCATGGGGACCGGCACGGGCAACGACGCGGATGCGGCCCTGGCGGGAATAGTGGCGGTGCCGGAACCCGGTCCGGCTTTGGTTTTCTGGCGCTTGGTCACGACGGCCTCGGCGTTCGGTTGGGGGGGGTACGGACAGGTCGAGGAGACGGCCACGGGGACAGTATTCCGCAAGATGGTCGGACTTTCCTTGATCTGGGTCAGTCTTCCGACCCTTTCAGCCCTGCGGAACGGGAATAAAGGTGCCGAGGCCGGAGCACTACTGGCACCAGGGCGCGCGGCGCGGCTTGGTATCGAGGTGCAAATGATCGTCGTGATGGGCATCCGATCCGGGCCCGAGAACGGTGGTAAATGGCCCGCAGGCGGCTGTCCGCAGCGATTTTTGCAGAAAATCGGCGGGCTCGTCGCCGGTCGGGCGCGGGGCGACGGCGAATTCCCGGCCGTCCTCCAGCACCAGCCCGCGGATATCTATCGCCCGGCCGAAGGAATGTTCGCTGAGCCTTGCGCCGGCCACCCGGTTGCGCCCGCGGCAATGATAGGAGGCCGCGACCCGGATTTCGGCCACATCCGCACCCAGGGTGGAGCGGGTGAGCGGGTGGATCACCCCGGCGGCGAAGCGTGCCGCCACCAGCGCCGTGTCGCAGGACAGCACGGCCGGCGGCACCAGGGCCATGGCGCCCACCCGCGACAGCGACACCGGATCCTCGATGCCGCAGGCGCCGGGCGCCTCGATCTCCGGCAGCGGCTCGAACCGAGCGCCGAGGCGGGAAAGAGCCTGCGCGCAGGGGCTGGCCGCAGGCGCGATCCCCGCGGCCGCCGGCGCCTCCACCGGGGATAGCGGCGGCTTGGCGCGGGGCGTCGAAACCGGGTTGTCCCCACCGTCCTGCGGCCGCGAGGCGATCTCGACCTCGGGTCGCGGTTGCGGCAGGGGCGGCGCCGCCACCGCCGTGCCCGCGAGGACAAGACCGGTCAGGAGCACGAGCGGCGGGCGGAGCCACGCGGCAAACGCGATCCTGGAGAATGAGGAGGTGTGCAAGGGCCTGTCCACGCTCCGCCTGCGGCGCGATCGGCCCGGCGTTCCCCGCAAGACTGGCCGCAAATCATGGCACCCGTTCGGCAATCTGTCTCCCGGCACAGGGTTTTCCCGCCGCCAACCGACCGCCAACCGGCGGGCTTTCCCCGCGCCGGGCAGACGCCGGCCGCGCAGCGGGCGCGATCCGGAGGCGCAACCGAGGGCCGGATCGCCGGATGGCGGGCCGACCATCGCGCGGGGATTTCCGGCCGGAAAATCGCGCGGGTACGCTTGCAAAAAATTGAGAGGAATTTTGCAAAATTCCCTCTCAAATCGGCCCGAAATTGCGTTTCGCCGCGCAAACCCGCTCAAAAGGCGATCGGCACCGTGAAAGTCCAGGTGTTGCGCCGGGCCTGCGGCGGGATCGGGGGGAAAGGCTGCGCCCGCTGCACCGTATTGACCGCCTCCCGGTCGATCGCCTCGTTGCCGGAGCTGCGCGCCACCCGCACGCCAGAAAGGCTGCCATTGCTGGCGACGACGAAGGCGATCAGCGCCTCGCCGCGCTGGCGGCCGACGCTGCCGCGCCGCTTCGCCCGGTTCACCTTGCGGTAGATCTGGCCCATGTAGTTCGAAGCCTCGGCATTGCCGAACTCGCTGGACGTGCCGACCCGCTCGGAACCGCCGGCCTTGGCGGTGGCGTTCGACTGGCCGCCGGCGCCGCTGGTGCTTGCCGCCTTCGGGGCGCGGGCCGGCTTCTCCGTCTGCCGCTTGACCGTGTCGGCCTTGCGGGCCGGCGCCGGCTGGCGGGTCTCGGCGACCTCGAGGTCGGCTGGGCGGGCTTGCGGCACCGGTACGGCGACGGTCGCCTCGAGCCGCTCTGTCGAGGGCACGGGCTCGGCCTCCTGCGGCGCGACGCTGGCCTGCACGGGCGCGGTCACGGGCGCGGTCTCCGGCGGCGTCTCGTCCGGCCGTTCGACGGCGGTGGGAACGGCGGTCGCGGCAAGGCCGGGCGCCAGCGCCGCGATCTCCATCGGCACCGCCTCGGATGTCACGGCTTCGGGCGTTACGGCGTCGGCCGTGACCGGCTCGGCCGTCACAGGTTCCGTCGGCGGCTCGACCGCCTCGACAAGCTCGTCCGGCGGCAGCGCCTCGCTGGTCGGCGCCTCGGGCGCCGCCTCCGCCTCGCTAACGCTCTCCACCAGCGCGGTCGCATGCTCCACCGCCTTCACCCCTTCCGGGGCATCGACCGGCGTCACCACCTCGGTGGTCTCGCTGACGGCCTCGGTCATCTCGCCCTCGCTGCCGGCCTGCAAGGCGTCATAAAAGCCCTGGCCCAGTTCGGCTGAGAGAAAGGCGCTGCCGCCCTCCAGCTCCAGCCCCGGCTCGCCGCCCGCCAACACGGCGATGGCGGCGGCATGAACCACGGTGGAAATCGCCAGGGCGGCGACGACATGATGCGGTCGCAGCTTCATCGCTCCACCCCGCTGGTGACGAGCGACACGCCGCCGGCACCGGCCCGGTAGAGGTCCTCGGCGATTTCCAGGACGCGGGCCGCGCCAAGGTCGCGGTCGACGGCGAGCATGACCGACGGCCCGCCCTCGTCGTCACTCCCCTCACCCGCACGTCCCCCGGACAATGCCGCAAGATAGGCGGCAATGTCGGCCGGCTGGCCGCGATAGGTGAGCGCGCCGTCCTTGTCGACGAACAGGGCGTCGGGCGGGGCCAGCGGCGGCGCCTCGACGGTCTCGGCCAGCGTCACCGACGGCTCGACCGGCGGCGCGAGCTGGCCGGCGATGAGGAAGAAGATCAGCATCAGGAAGACGATGTTGATCAGGGAAATGGTGCTCTCCGCCTGGCGCTTCGGCGGTTTCTGCCGGATCCGGATCATTTCGGCCTCGCGACGATCACCTTGAGCGCGTTGCCGCCGCGCAGCAGCTCCAGCGCGCTCACCAGATCCTGGGCGCGCGCGCCCTCGCGCGGGACCAGCAGCGCGGTCTTCGCGCCAGCCTCGATCAGCGCGGAAATGGCGGTGCCCGGCGCTCGCGGATCAATGAGGGTGCCGTTCACGGTGAGCCCGTCCGCATCGACCGTGGCGAAGATGTCCGGCCGCGCGGCCGCGCCGCCGGTGCCGCCGCCCGGCGCCGCCAGATCGACCTGCGCGAAGCGCGTGAAGGTCGACGACAGCATGAAGAACAGCAGCAACAGGAAGATGACGTCGATCAGCGACGTCAGCGACAGGCGGCGGCGGCGCGGGCTGGCAAAGTCAATGCGCATTGGCGACCCGCTCAAAGCCCCCCGCCTCAGTGTCCGCGAGCGGGTCGGCGGCGGCGGCGCGCGCGCCCCGCGCCTGTTGCAGCAGCACGGCCGAGGCCAGCGTCTCGATGGCGACCTTCTCGTCCTCGATGCGGCTTTCCAGGAAGGTGACGACGAGGGAGACCGGCATGGCGACGGCGAGACCGGCGGCGGTCGTCAGCAGCGCCACCCAGATGCCGCCGGCGAGCAGCGACGGATCGACGGCGTTGCCGGCCTCCTGCAGCTTCTGGAAGGCCTCGATCATGCCGAGCACGGTGCCGAACAGGCCGAGCAGCGGCGCGATCTGGGCGATGGCGTCGAGCGCCTTCATACCGCGATTGAACCCGTGCAGGCGGCGGGTCGCCGCCCGGGCGATCTCCTCCTCGACCAGCGCCTTGTCGACAGTACCGGCCTCGCCCGCCTGCAAGGCGATGGCGACCGCCTCCTCGGAGGCACTGCGGATGTCGCCGAGCGCCTGCCAGGCCTCGCGGTGGCGGCCATGACCCCACAGGCGCACGGCGGCCTCGGCCCGGCCCGGCCGGCCGACCCGCTCCAGCCAGAACTGGGCGAGCTTGAGGATCACCACTGCCAGCGCGACGACGGAGAGCGCCGCGAGCAGGGCGACGACGGGGCCGCCAAGCTCCAGGAAGTCGGTGACGGGGCGCAGGATATCGGCAAAGGACATGGTCGGTTCCCAGCAGGGTTATCGGATCAGAGCTATCTCGGTGCGGCTCGACAGCGACAGCGCCGCCCGGCAATGCGCCGCCGCGCCCGCCTCGCCGCACTGGGCCGGCCCGTTGACGAGCAGGCGGCCGAGCTTGTCGCAGGGCGCGCCGGCCAGGTCGAATTGGCGCACCGAGGTTTTGTCCTCCGGCAGCGCGCCGAAGTCGAACGTGGTCAGCCGGTCGACCAGCCCGTCGCTGTCGAACAGCACGAACTCGAATCGCGGCTGCGGCAGCTCGGCCCCGGTCGCATTGCGCACCACGAAGGTGAGCCGGCACCCGCCCGCGCCGTTGTCGACGGCGCGGTTCAGCTCGATGTGAAGCGCGGCCGGGGCCGCCCCGTCAGCCGGAGCGTCCCCGGCGGCCCGTGCCGGGCCGCCCCACAGGGCGACGGCGGTCAAGGCCGCCGCCGCCGCGATTTCAAGTCTCAGTCCCATTCGCTACTCCCGATCAGCCTACCAGCCGAGGGTCTTGGCGAGCGTCAACTTGAACGTGCGCCCCTTGGCATCGTCGCCGGCGAGGTTGTTACGATATTGCTTGTCGAACAAGTTCTCCACCGAGCCGCGCAGCTCGAACCCGGCCAACTGCCCCTCGCCCGGCTTCCAGTCGACGAAGAGACCGTGCACCGAATAGCCGCCATAGGTGCGGTTGGCGGTGGCACCGGTGCTCATCGACCCGGCGAACAGGCCGCGCCAGCCGAAGGACAGGTCGTAGTCCGGCAGTCGGCCGCCGAGCGTCACCGCCAGCGTGTCGGCCGGAATGGTGTTGAGCGTCGCGCCGGTGTCCTTGTTCGTGCCGTGGACATGGCTGAAGGCGAGGCTGCCGAAGACATACTCCGAATCATAGGCCGCCTCGACCTCGACGCCCATGATCTCCGCATGGGTGACGTTGGTATAGTAGGGGACCGGCGTCGGCAGGCCGCGCGCCGGGTTGGCGACGATCATGTCCTTCAGATCGTTGTAGAAGCCCGTGGTCTTGATCTGCAGGCTGTCGTTCTTCGCGAAAAGGTCGAAGGTCGACACGGCGAAGCCGACCTCGACGCTGTTCGAGCTCTCCTTGGTCAGCCCGAGGCTGACGGTGCGCCCGCCCGGATAGTTGCCGTCCGCCGGATTGGTCGAATAGAGCTCGTCCAGCGTCGGGACGCGCTCGGTATGGGCGAGCGAGCCGAACAGCGAGAACGTGTCGTTCAGCTTGTACATCACCGCGATCTTCGGTGAGAAGGCGGTCTCGTTCTGCTTCCTGCCGCCGATGACGGCGGCCGCCGGATCGAGCTGGACGAAGTCGACGCGCACGCCGGGAATGAGGGTCAGCCGGTCGTTCCAGACGAATTCGTTCTGGGCGAAGAAGCCGAACTTGGTGTCCGTGCCTTCCGGATGGAAGGTGACGTCGCCGAAGCGGGTGGTGGCGATGCGCTCCTGGTAGCTGACCTGGGTGCCGAAGGTGAAATAGTTGCGGATGCTGTCGCCGACATAGTCGAAGGTGTTCTCTACCCGGCCCGACCAGGTGCGGTAGCCGTATTCGCTGTCGAAGAACAACGGCGAGGGAATCGGCGCCGAGGCGTTGCTCTGCTTCACCTGCGTGTCCGAGAAGCTGAGGTTCAGCTTGAGGTTCAGCCAGGGATTGTCGCTCGCCGGGTTTTCATAGATGAGGGCCACCGTCTGGTCGGTGATGTCGCGGTCGATGGTGCCGAAGCCGAGCGTGCCGGTCTGCGAGTACTGGGCGTTGTCGTCCTCGCTCTGCCAGCGCTCGTAGGACAAGCGCAGCGACTGCTCGTTGTTGTCGCCGAAGCGGTGGACGACCTTGGCAAGACCGGAGAAGGCCTCGAAATCGGAGCCGACGATCGACTGGCCGAGGCCGTTCTCATATTCGCCCGAGCGGCGGAAGTTGCCGTTCAGCAGCACCGAGGTCTGCTCGGAGAAGGCATAGGCGGCGGTGACCGAGGCCATGGCGCCGTCCTTGTTGGAATCGTACATCGTCTTCAGACGTACGGCCGCCGTGTCGCCCGGCTTGATGAAGTCCTCCGGGTCCTTGGTGGTGAAGTTGATCACGCCGCCGATGGCGCCCGACCCGTAAAGGGTGGACGAGGCCGGACCGCGCAGCACCTCGACCCGCTTGTAGAGCTCGGGATCGGAGAAGAACGAGCCCATGCGGTACTGTTCGTAGAACTTCACCGCGCCGTCGACCGAAACGATGATCTTCGATTCGTCCGAAGAGCCGAGATCGCCGATGCCGCGAATGTTGAAGGACTGACCGCCGACGCGGTCGCTGCCGACCACCGTGATGCCCGGCACCTGGCGGAAGATGTCGCCGATGGTCATCGGCTGCTCGGCGTCGATGTCCTCCTGATCGAGGACGGTGACCGCCTGCGGTGTGTCGATCGCCACCTTCTCGACGCCGGCGCCGACGACGATGCGCTGCAGCGCCGTGCTGCGGGCCGGATCGCCCTCCGCCGGCACATCCTGCGCGAGAGCGCCCGAAAATCCGCTCAGCGCGCAGAATGCGACGCCGCTCATCAAGACAGCGACCCTGCCCGCCGCCGTCTTTTCAGTCCTGTACGAGCCTGCCAGCCCCATTTGACAACTCCATCATGGTCGATCGCTCGCTGGCACGCGCTTGCTTGCTCGTCGTTTGGTGATAAAACTTGAGATCATTACTCAGGTATTGATGTCGTTACAAAACATGAGTAATTGAGTCAAGTATGTGATCGGCAGTCCGGTCACAGGAAATCCGTTCGGCACCCAGCCAGCCCCCCTTTCGCCCGGGATATCCCGCCGGCGACGGGCGCAAGCAAAGGTCCAAACCGACCGGCCGCAAGGATGCGAGGCCGCCGCAAGGCGCGGCCCCTGCGTTCCGTGGCCGCTGGCAACAAGGTGATCCCCCAATGACCCGTGAAACCACCGACTTCGAACACGTCCGCCGGATGCGGGCCGAGAACCCCAAGATGCGCGAGCGCGACCTTGCCCGGATGCTCGGCCTCAGCGAGGCGGAGTTCGTCTCCGCCTTCTGCGGCCATGGCGTCAGCCGCATCGAGGTCCGCTTCGACGAGATCTTCACGGGGCTGGGCGGCGTCGGCGAAGTGATGGCGCTGACCCGCAACGAGAGCGCGGTGCACGAGAAGATCGGCGTCTACGACCGCTTCGTGCCGGGCAAGCGGGCGGCGATGATGCTGGGCGCGGACATCGACACCCGCATGTTCCCGGCCGCCTGGGTGCACGGCTTCGCCGTCGCCAAGACCGGCGAGGACGGGGTCGAGCGCCTCAGCCTGCAGTTCTTCGACGCCCATGGCGATGCGGTCCACAAGGTGCATACGCGCCCCGGCACCGACACGGCCGCCTGGACTGCGCTGGTGGAAAGCCTGCTCGCCGACGACCAGGAACCGGGCCTCACCGCCGAAGTGACCCCGGCGGAAGTGTCGGCGCGCCCGGCGCTGGAACGCGACAAGCAGGACGCGCTGCGCGAGCGCTGGCAGGCGCTGACCGACACGCACCAGTTCCACGGCATGCTGCGCGATCTCGACCTGCACCGGCTGAACGCGCTCACCCTGGCCGGCGACGATTATGCCTGGCCGCTGGCCGAGGGGGCGGTGCCGGCGATGATGCAGGCGGCGGCCGAGAGCGGCCAGCCGATCATGTGTTTCGTCGGCAATCGCGGCTGCATCCAGATCCATTCCGGGCCGATCGCCAAGGTCGCGCCGATGGGGCCCTGGCTCAACGTGATGGATCCGGGCTTCCACCTGCACCTGCGCACCGACCACATCACGGAATCCTGGGCCGTGCGCAAGCCGACCAGCGACGGCCATGTGACCTCCATCGAGGCCTATGACGCCGACGGCACGCTGGTCATCCAGTTCTTCGGCGTGCGCAAGGAAGGCCGCGCCGAGCGCGCCGACTGGCGCGGGCTGGTCGAGGGGCTGGCGCGCCCCGCGACCATCGCCGCCGAGTGAAACGAGACATGTGTGGACGGACCATGACCCTTCTTTCCTTGCGGCCAAGCGGCCGCGCGCTTCGCCGCATCGCCCTTGCGGCCGCCCTCGCCCTGCCCGCCACCCCGGCCTTTGCCGAGGAGGCGACCGACATTTCGGCCGCGCAGCGGATCGTCGCCATCGGCGGCTCCGTGACCGAGATCGTCTATGCGCTCGGCGAGGAGGCCCGGCTGGTGGCGCGCGATTCCACCAGCGGTTTCCCGGAGGCGGCGGCCGAACTCCCCGATGTCGGCTATATGCGCGCGCTCTCGCCCGAGGGCGTGCTGTCGGTGCGGCCCGACGCAATCCTGATGCTGGAGGGCAGCGGCCCGCCGGAGGCGCTCGCCGTGCTGCGCGAGGCGGGCGTGCCGTATGTCTCGGTGCCCGAGAGCTTCGACCGCGCCGGCATCCTCGGCAAGATCGAGACGGTCGGCGCCGCGATCGGCGCCGGCGACAAGGCGGCACGGCTCGCCGAAACGGTCGCGGACGATCTCGACGCCGCCGTCGCAGAGGCCGCCGCGCGCGGCCGCGAGGCGCGCATCCTGTTCATCCTGTCGATGAATGGCGGGCGGATCCTTGCCTCGGGCACGGGAACGGCCGCCAACGGCATGATCGAGCTGGCCGGCGCGCAGAACGCCATGGGCGTGTTCGAGGGCTACAAGCAGATCAACGACGAGGCGGTGATCGCGGCGGCCCCCGACGTGATCCTGATGATCAGCCGCGGCGAGAACCACACCGCTTCCGCCGACGAGGTGTTCGGCAATGCGGCGCTGGCGCAGACCCCGGCCGGGCAGAACAAGCGGCTGATCCAGATGGACGGGCTCTATCTGATCGGCTTCGGCCCGCGCACCGGCGCTGCCGTGCGCGACCTGTCGGCGGCGCTCGCCGAGTTGGGTCTTTGACGATGAGCCTTTCCGCCTCGTCCCTGTCCGAAAGGCTGCTGCCCGAGCGGGTCGTCGCGCAGGCGCGGCTCGGCGACCGCGAGCCGCTGGCGCGGCTGGTGATCGCCGGCCTCGCCATGCTGCTGGTCGCGGTGATGCTGTTCTCGCTGACCACCGGCGCGCTCGACATCCCCCTGTCGGCCGTCGTCAGGGCGCTGCTCGGCCAGGGCGAGGCGGCAAGCCCGGCGGAGCTGCGCGACCGCATCGTGCTGATGGACGTGCGGCTGCCGCGCGTCCTGCTCGGCGCGCTGGTCGGCGCCGCGCTCGCCGTCTCCGGCGCGGTGATGCAGGGCCTGTTCCGCAATCCGCTCGCCGATCCCGGCATTGTCGGCGTGTCGGCGGGCGCAGGCCTCGGCGCGGCCTCGATGATCGTGCTCGGCACCACGGCGCTGGCGCCGGTGGTGGCGGTGCTCGGCATCTATGCGCTGCCGCTCGCCGCCTTCTTCGGCGGGCTTCTCACCACCTTCACGCTCTACCGCATCGGCACGCGCGGCGGCATGACCTCCGTCGCGACGATGCTGCTGGCCGGTATCGCCCTGTCGGCACTGGCGGGGGCGGCGACGGGCCTTCTCGTCTATATCGCCAGCGACCAGCAGTTGCGAGATCTCAACTTCTGGGCGCTCGGCTCGCTGGCCGGCTCCAACTGGCAGAAGATCCTGGCGGCCGGGCCGATCATCGCCGTGGTGCTGGTCGGCGTGCCGTTCCTCGCCCACGGGCTCAACGGCCTGGTCCTGGGCGAGGCGGCGGCCGGGCATCTGGGCATCCGCGTGCAGCGGCTGAAGCGGGTCGCCATCGTCGCGGTGGCGGCGGCGACCGGCGCCTCGGTGGCGGTCAGCGGCGGCATCGGCTTCGTCGGCATCGTCGTGCCGCATCTGTTGCGGCTGACCATCGGCCCGGACCATCGCTTCCTGCTGCCGGCCTGCGCGCTGCTGGGCGGCAGCCTCCTGATCCTCGCCGACACGGTGAGCCGGACCATCGTCGCCCCGGCGGAACTGCCGATCGGCATTCTCACCGCGCTGGCCGGCGCGCCGTTCTTCCTGTGGATCCTGCTGCGGCGGAAAGGGTTGATCACCTCATGAGCACGCCTGCGCAAGACACTCTCGAGATCGAGGCGCTGCACGTCTCGCTGGACGGCACGCCGATCGTCCGCGATGTCTCCTTCACCGCCAGGGCCGGCCAGGTGACGGTGATCGTCGGGCCGAACGGCTCGGGCAAGAGCACGACGCTGAAGGCGGTGACCGGCGAACTGCGCCACACCGGCCGGGTGCGGCTCAACGGGATCAAGGTCGATGACCTGCCGCCGGAAGCGCTGGCCGGCTTGCGCGCAGTGCTGCCGCAGCACACCAGCCTGACCTTTCCGCTCACCGTCGCCGAGGTGGTGCGGCTCGGCATCCGCCGCGGCGCGCTGCCCTCCGCCTCCCCCCATCGGCGGATCTGCGAGGCGCTGGAGCGGGTCGATCTCGACGGCTTCGCGGCGCGCGCCTATCACTCGCTGTCGGGCGGCGAGCAGCAGCGGGTGCAGCTCGCCCGGGTGCTGTGCCAGGTCTGGGACCCCTGCCCCGGCGGCGTGCCGCGCTGGCTGTTCCTCGACGAGCCGATCTCCAGCCTCGACATCCGCCACCAGATCCTGATCATGGATGTCGCCGCCGACTATGCGCGCGCCGGCGGCGGCGTCGTCGCGGTGCTGCACGACCTCAACCTGACGGCGCTCTATGCCGACCATATCCTGGTGATGAAGACCGGCCGGCTGCTGTCGCAGGGCACGCCGAAAGAGGTCATTACCGACCGGCTGGTGTCGGAGGCATTCGACCATCCGTTGCGGGTGTCGGCGGTGCCGGCGGGCGAGGTTCCCTTCATCCTGCCGCAGGCGGCGGGATCGGTCGCGGCGGTGCGCTGAAATTCTGCCCCGTCAGGCCTGCCTCAGGCAACAGCCTGGCATTCTTAGCCTGCCTTAGGCAACAGCCTGGCATTCTTACCCTGCCTTAGGCAACAGCCTGGCAGGTGGCACAGGTGCCGCGCAGTTCCACCGTCGACTTGCGCACGGCAAAGCCGACCTTGGCGGCAAGGTCGCGCAGATGGTGGGAGAACTCGCTGTCGTTGAGCTCGGTCACCTGGCCGCAGGTCTCGCAGATGGCGAAGGCGGCGGTCTCGTGGCCGTCGCAGTCGGGATGGCGGCAGGCGACGAAGGCGTTGAGGCTCTCCAGCCGGTGCACGGCGCCCATTTCCACCAGCTTGTCGAGGGCGCGATAGACCTGCGGCGGGGCGCGGAAGCCGTCGTCGCGCAACTGGTCGAGGATGGTATAGGCGCTGAGCGGCGCCTTGGCCCGCTCCAGCGCCGACAGGACCAGGCTCTGGTTGCGGGTGAGGCCGGCGGGGCCGTGCCCGTGAGTGTGGCTATGGCCGGACGAGGTGTCTCCGCTCATTGACTGCTACTCCCAGGGCGCGCGCGCCGCGCGCCGGCGCCGAACAGCTTCGGCAGCTTCTCCGCGAAGGGCGACAGGCTGGCGAGAAACAGCACCAGCGCCGCCACCACGATCGACGGTCCCGACGGCGTATCCCACTCCAGCGAAGCGAACAAGCCGCCGACGACGGCGACGGCGCCGACAAGCGCGGCGATCACCGCCATCTGCTCCGGGCCGGACGACAGGCGCCGGGCGGTCGCCGCCGGAATGATCAGCATGGCGGTGATCAGCAGCACCCCGACGATCTTCATCGAGATGGCAATGACGGTCGCCAGCAGGATCATGAAGATGAGGTTGGCCCGGTCGGGGCGCAAGCCCTCCGCCTCGGCAAGCTCGCGGCTGATCGTCGCCGCGAAGAGCGGCGTCCAGATCATGACCAGCACGGCCAGCACCGCCGCGCCGCCGACATAGACGGCGAGAATGTCGAACCGCGACACGGCGAGGATGTCGCCGAACAGGAAGCCCATCAGGTCGATCCGCACCCAGCTCATGAAGGCGAGCGCGACGAGGCCAAGCGCCAGCGAGGAATGGGCGAGCAGGCCGAGCAGCGAGTCCGACGAGAGCGAGGCGCGGCGCTGCAAGAGCAGCAGCGCCAGCGACACCAGCACCGAAACAGTGAAGACCGACAGCGTGATGTTGACCTGCATCAGGAAGGCGAGCGCGACGCCGAGGAGCGCGGCATGGGACAGCGTGTCGCCGAAATAGGCGAGCCGCCGCCAGACGACGAAACAGCCGAGCGGCCCGGCGACCAGCGCCACCCCGACCCCGGCGACAAGGGCGCGGGTGAAGAAGTCGTCAAGCATGGCGTCCTCCGGTCGCGGGCGAGGCATCGCCCCCCGCCGCATGGTCATGGCCGTGATGGTCATGGCCGTGACCGGGGTGATCGTGGTCGTGGTGGTGGTGGCCGTCGTCCGGGTGGCAATGTGTGGTGATGCTGCCGTCGGCATGCAGCACCCGCCCGTCCGCCAGATGGGTGTGGTCGTGATGGTGTTCGTAGACCGCGAGCGTCGCGTCGGCGCGGGCGCCGAAAAGCTGGCGATAGGCTTCGCTGGAGGCGACCGCCGTCGGCGCGCCCTGGCAGCAGACATGGCCGTTGAGACAGACGACATGGTCGGTCGCCGCCATCACCACATGCAGATCATGCGAGATCAAGAGAATGCCGCAGCCGATATCGTCGCGGATGCGGCGGATCAGGTCGTAGAGCGCGACCTCGCCGGAAAAGTCGACGCCCTGCACCGGCTCGTCGAGCACCAGGAGGTCGGGCTTGCGGGCCATGGCGCGGGAGAGCAGCGCGCGCTGGAACTCGCCGCCGGAAAGATTTCGCATCTCGGCCTGGCGCAGATGCGCAATGCCGGTCGCCTCCAGCACGCGGTCGGTCTCGCGCGAGGAAATGCGGCCGGTGAGCGACAGGAAACGCTCGACGGAGAGCGGCAGCGTCCAGTCGATGCTGAGCTTCTGCGGCACATAGCCGACGACGAGGCCGGGGCAGCGCTCGGCCCGCCCCTCGCTCGGGGCAACGATGCCGAGCGCGGTCTTGGCGGTGGTCGACTTGCCCGAGCCGTTCGGCCCGATCAGGGTGACGATCTCGCCCCGGCGTACGGCAAGATCGACGCCGCGCACCAGCCATCGCCCGTCGCGAAACACGCCGGCGCCGGTCAGCCGCACGAGGTCCTCGCCGGTTCGGCGGCCGGCGGTTGCGGAAGGGGTCATCAACATGAGGCGGGATCCTGGGTCACCCGGCCATCCTCCATCGGCGCCGCTGCGCCGGCAAGTCCCGCTCGCCTCGCGGCGCGGGACATTTTTCAACAGGGGGCTTGCGAGCCTGTATCCCACACGTTATAGCATAACACAACCCCGTGATCTTATAACATGCCAGCCTGAAACGGAGACTGTCCATGACGCTTGCCCAACGACTGCTGCTGTCCGCCTCGCTGCTCGTCGCGACGACCGCCGCAGGGCATGCCGCTCCGAAGGTGGTGGCCTCGATCAAGCCCGTGCATTCGCTGGTCGCAGCGGTGATGCAGGGCGTCGGCGAGCCCGCCCTGATCGTCGAAGGCGCCGGCTCGCCGCATACCTACAGCCTGAAGCCGTCGCAGGCCAAGGCCCTGCAGGAGGCCGACCTGATCTTCTGGATCGGCCACGAGCTGGAGGCCTTCCTGGAAAAGCCGGTGGAGACCATCGGCGCCAATGCCAAGGCGGTCGAGCTGATCGACGCGCATGGGCTGATCAAGCTGCCGTTCCGCGAGGGCGGCCCGTTCGAGGCGCATGACCACGGCGAGGACGAGGGGCATGAGCACGCCGGACACGATCATGCCCACGATCACAAGCATGATCATGCGCACAGCCATGCGCATACGCATGACCACGGCCACAAGCACGAGACGGCGAAGGCCGCCGGTCATGACCATGCGCACGACCATGGTCATGCGCATGGCGCCTTCGACTCCCATGTCTGGCTCGACCCGGAAAACGCCAAGGCCATGGTGAGCGAGATCGCCGAGGCGCTGGCCGAGGCCGACCCGGACAATGCCGCGACCTACGAGGCCAACGCCGCCAGCACCATCGCGCGGCTGGAGGCGCTGCACGCCGACATCGACGCGCGGCTGGCGCCGGTGCGCGGCAAGGGCTTCATCGTGTTCCACGACGCCTACCAGTATTTCGAGAAGCGCTTCGACATCTCCGCCTCCGGCTCGATCACCGTCAGCCCGGAGGTGATGCCGGGGGCGGAGCGGATCACCGAGATCAAGGGCCGGATCTCCGAGCTCGGCGCGACCTGCGTGTTTTCCGAGCCGCAGTTCGAGCCGAAACTGATCCAGGTGGTGACCGAGGGCACGCCGGCCCGCGCAGGCGTGCTCGATCCGCTCGGCGCCGGCCTTGCCGATGGCCCGGACCTCTATTTCGGGCTGATCGACGGCCTCGCCACTTCGATTCAGGAGTGCCTCGGCGGCGCGAGCTGAGGCTTTCCCCTCCCCGAGGGGACGGGAGGCCGGGCACCTCTTTCGGGTGTCGTCCCGGCCGCAGGCGAAGCCGAAGAGCCGGGAGCCATTGGCAGCCTCGGCAGGCGTGAGGTGGAGGGCGTTGGCGGACCAACGCCTGCGCTTCAGCCCCTCCCGCGTCATCCCGGACGAGGCCGAAGGCCGACGATCCGGGATCGGGGAGCCGCGGCGGTCGTGGCGTCGTTCGGGAGCGTGGCCGAGAGGCCCTCGACTCTCCGATCCCGCATCTCCGCTTCGCTGCGTGCGGGATGACGAGAGGAGAGACTTGCGTGCGGGGGGGCCAGAGGACGGGGCGGTGCAAGGGACGCAACCGCTCTGGCAACCAATAGGCCCCGGGTCGCGCTCCGCTTGCCCGGGGTGACGGCCGAGGGGATGGGAGGTCGTGCCGCTCTCTCGGACGTCATCCCGGCCGCAGGCGAAGCCGGAGAGCCGGGAGCCATTGGCAGCCTCGGCAGGCGTGAGGTGGAGGGCGTTGGCGGACCAACGCCTGCGCTTCAGCCCCTCCCGCGTCATCCCGGACGAGGCCGAAG